>JAAYJR010000331.1 GCA_012522835.1 Bacteroidales bacterium | reverse complement strand
TACTGGCAGCTTTTTTTATTTTTTTTTATAAATTTCGAAAAAATTGGGCATATGCAGCCGGAAAAAAAACAACTGGAAATATTATTGGTGAATTACTTCAGGGAATGTTTCACAGATTTTCCGCAGGGTAGAATTTCTCCCTCTGAGTCACCCGATTTTATTATTAAACTGAAAAGCAGAAATAACCTGGGAATAGAGTTAACCCGCCTGAATCCTGTCAATGCCAAAGCTCCGGATCAGTCAGGGACAGAACAAATTGAGTTGCGTGAAAAAATTATAAGTACCGCTAAAGACCTTTTTGAAAATTCTTCTCCCCTGAAGCTTTTTGTAAAATTTGTTTTTTCTGAAAATTCTCCGGTAAGTCCTGAAAAAGAACTGGTAACTGCTGTTAAGGCGGTTAATCGTATCCGCCAGGCCGTAAAAAATATTAAACCTGGCAGTTTATTTTTTGAAACTGTTTCTGACGCTATACCTGGTAATGAATTGGAAAAAATTCTTATCGTATCGCACCCCTCCCTTAAATTCTCAGCATGGGAACGATCTAACAATCTTGGAATATCTGAAAATATTACCGCTGACATTCTTACATCAATTCAGAAAAAAGAAGAGAAGTTGAGGCTGTACCAAAGGCAGAGGCTTAATTACTATTGGCTTATTATTACATCTGACCAGGTACGGGGATTAAATAATTATAATCTGGCTGATATTACTGGCAGCTATAACTTTAATTCGCATTTCCAGCATATATTCCTGTTTGACATTGTAAAACCCAAAATATATCAACTTGTATAGATAATAAAATACCTTCAGTTATGAAAAAATTGATTTACCTGCTGATCATTGCTGCTATATTTTCCTGCAACCGTAAGGAGTCCAAAGAATGGGAAGCTCAGTGGATCGGGCCGGAAAAGGAAGATCCCAATTCATGGATATGTTTCAGGAAAACTCTTAACCTTAAGGATAATCCTGAAAATGCTATGGTAAAAATTGCATGCGACAGTAAATACTGGCTCTGGATAAATGGCGAACTGGCAATTTTTGAAGGACAGCTAAAGCGCGGCCCGACTCCTGAAGATACATATTATGACACTTTGAACATAAGTCCTTTTCTAAAAAAAGGAGAAAATACGGTTGCAGTGCTGGTCTGGTATTTTGGCAAACATGGTTTTTCCCATAACAACAGTGGCAAAGCAGGATTGATATTTGATGCTGATATCGACGGTAACCGGTTTATATCCGACTCTACATGGAAAGTAAAGCTTCATCCCGCCTATGGAAAAACAGGAGAACCTCATCCAAACTTCAGACTTCCTGAACAAAATATACACTTCGATGCGTCTAATGACATTGATGGTTGGACAGATGCCGGCTATGACGCCTCTGACTGGCAAAATGCACAAGAATTTGGAATTCCGCCTGCCTCTCCTTGGAATAACCTTGTTGCCCGCCCGATTCTTCAATGGAAAAATTCCGGACTGAAAACTTATGAAGAAGTTAATGTGATAACTGATCCCGAGACAGGCCGGAAATATGTCGCTAAACTTCCGGCTAATATTCAGGCAACACCTTATATGAAAATAAAAGCCTCCGCCGGAATAAAAATCGAAATAAAAACTGACAATTATATTGTAGGTAATTCATACGGACTGCGTACTGAGTATATTACAAAAGAGGGAACTCAGGAATTTGAATCACTTTCATGGATAAACGGCCATGAAATGATCTATAATATACCCCAAGGGATTGAGGTTATTGAACTCAAATACAGGGAAACAGGATACAATGCAGAATTCACAGGAAGCTTTGTATGTGATGATGAGAAACTAAATACATTATACAAAAAAGCCGTCAGGACCTTATATGTTACTATGCGCGACAATTACATGGACTGCCCTGACAGGGAGCGTGCCCAGTGGTGGGGCGATGCTGTAAATGAAATAGGTGAAGCGTTTTATGTCTTTGATGCTGAAAACGGCCCCAAACTGGCAAAAAAAGCGATGTATGAACTTATGTTGTGGCAAAGAGAAGACAGTACCATCTATTCACCAGTGCCTTCAGGCAGGGTCGTCGATGTTGAAGAGTTTAAACGAAATCCCCGGGAAGGTTATTACGACAGAGAGCTGCCGAGACAAATGCTTGCAAGTATTGGCTGGTATGGCTTTTGGACATATTATCTCTATTCGGGGGATCAAAAGACAATCGAAGATCTGTACCCACAGGTAAAAAAATACCTGGGGGTTTGGAAAATTGGTGATGACGGACTGGTAATTCACCGTCCGGGAGGATGGGACTGGACTGACTGGGGAGAAAATAAGGATGTGCCTGTCATTGAAAATGCATTTTTTTATCTTGCTCTGAAGGCTGGTGCAGAGATGGCAAAGCTTACAGACCATTATTCTGATATACAGGAATATACACAGAAAATGAAATCAATTGAAGAAAATTTCAATACCCGGTTCTGGACAGGAAACAAATACCATTCACCGGATCACACGGGAGAGACAGATGACCGTGCAAATGCTATGGCGGTTGTTGCCGGACTGGCAAAAAAAGAATATTACCCGGCTATTCAGGAGGTTCTGAAAAGTGAATTTCATGCAAGCCCTTATATGGAAAAATATGTTGGAGAAGCTCTCTTCTTGATGGAAGTACCCCACCAGGCTGTCGAAAGAATAAAAACCCGTTATATGGAACAGATTGAAAGTCACATAACAACTCTTTGGGAAGGATGGGACCTGAGCATGAAGGGATGGACCTATAATCATGCCTGGTCAGGCGGCCCGCTTACCCTGCTTTGCCAGTACGCTGCAGGAGTGACTCCTGCAACCCCGGGGTTTGATATATTTTCAGTTCTGCCGCAAATGGGGCCCCTCGAAACAATTGACATCAAAGTGCCGGTTCCCGGAGGACATGTAACGCTTAACCTTATCAATAAAAGCAACATATTCTCAATGAACATAGTAGTTCCGGAGGGCAAAAAAGCAATTCTGGGAATTCCTGCTGATGAATTATTCACAACATCTCAAATTAAGGCAAATAACATCCTTTTATGGGAAAATGGCACTTCTCAAAATAAACCGGAAGGAATAAAATTTTTGAGCTCAGATGATAACTTCATAAAATTTGAAGCCGGACCGGGCAGCTGGTCATTAAATGCAGAATAATCTGAAATGCTTGCTGGATGCAGAAATAAAGCTCATTTGGAGATAAAAATAAATTATTATTATCACCGTTTAATTTTTAGGCTGTATAAATAGGAAAGTTTATCTTTGATAATACTAATTTTAAAATTCAGCTTTCCGGAAATAACATTTCACCTGTATGGCAAAAAAACACAAATTAAAAAAAGAGTTAGGCCTCTTTGATGTATTTACAATAAGCACCGGCGCTATGTTCAGCTCAGGATTTTTTCTGTTGCCGGGACTGGCCTCACATTACACAGGGCCTTCGGTTTTTTTAGCTTATCTGGTTGCCGGACTGCTAATTATGCCGGCGATGTTCAGTATAGCAGAAATATCTACTGCATTGCCTCGTTCCGGTGGTGCGTATTTTTTTCTTGATCGCAGCCTGGGGCCTCTTTGGGGTACAATTGGAGGGCTGGGAACCTATTTTGCCCTGATGTTTAAAACAGCTTTTGCAATAATCGGTATAGGTGCATACGCAGCATTTTTCTGGGAAGTCCCTATCAAAACTATTGCTATTGCCGCAACGTTTTTCTTTATGGCCCTTAATCTTGTAGGTGCTAAAAAAACATCAGGCCTTCAAAACTTTTTTGTCTCTTTCCTGCTGATAGTGCTTGTAATGTTTGTTGCAGACGGAATCTACAATATCTTCTTCACTGACAGGATTGATATCCCTTCAATGAATGAGAACTTCAGTCCCTTTCTTACTAATGGTTTTGAAGGTCTTATCGTAACAGCCGGATTTGTTTTTGTTTCTTATCTCGGATTAACACAAATTGCCAGTGTGGCTGAAGAGATTAAGAATCCGGAACGGAATATACCTCTGGGAATGCTATTATCACTGGTAGTTACAGGATTAATATATTTCTTTGGGGTATTAATCATGGTAGCTGTCATTGATCCCAATGAATTTGCAACAGATCTGGCCCCTGCAGCTACTGCAGTTAAAAAATTATTTGTCTGGATGCCAGGTAATATGGGAGCCTATATTATGACAGGGGCAGCAATTGCTGCATTCGCCTCCACTGGAAATGCAGGGATGCTCTCCTCTTCCAGGTACCCTTTTGCAATGGGTAGAGATAAATTATTACCCCGGCTCTTTGCCAGTGTTGGAAAAAAAGGTACTCCGGTTCAGGCAATTTTGATTACAACCGGTTTTATAATTTTATTTATTCTAATCCTTTCTGAGGAGGGAATAGCAAAACTGGCAAGTACATTTCAGCTTTTTATCTTCATGCTGATCAATTTCTCAGTAATCGTATTCCGAAAAAGCAATATAGAATCATACGACCCCGGTTACAAGTCTCCGTTATATCCTTATATGCAGATTGCAGGAATTATTATATCAATAATTCTTATGGCTTATATGGGGTGGCTGGCAATTTTGTTTACATCATTTATATTTATGTTAGGTTTCTTATGGTATAAATATTATGCGAGAGTTAATGTAAAAAGAGAAGGGGCAATATTCCACTGGTTTGCACTTTTAGGTAAATACCAGTATGCAGAGCTTGAAAACGAATTTATGAGTATCATTAAAGAGAAAGGCCTTCGAAAAGGTGATCCGTTTGACCAGACTGTGATAAGGGCACGTATAACATCAGCTAAAAAAGAGACTGACTTTTATTCCCTGGTAGATGAAATCTCCTCGGTCTTATCAACTGAGATGCATGTAAAAAAGGAAGAAATTTCCAATGAATTCTTAACCCTGTCGTCATTCGAATCAACCCTGGTAATACCACAGGTTTCTTTACTTCACGCAAAAAATGATGGTATTGACCATCCATCATTACACATTGTAATTTCAGAAAATGGAATAACCAAACCTGTTGTCAAAAATGGTATCACATCAGAAGATTATATCAATGTCTTCTTCTTTCTGGTCAATCCGGCTGAAGAGACCAGGCAGCAATTAAGAATGATGTCGCGGTTGATAGATATAATTGAACGTGAAAATTTTGTGGATAAAATATTAACCCTGAAGAACCACCGCCAGATAAAAGAGTACCTTCTCCACAACGAAAGATATATAACACTTCAACTGCTGGCGGGTACCCATCAGTCGGAGATGATAGGGAAACAGCTTAAAGAGATAAAATTTGCTACTGATATTTTGGTAGCACTTGTTGAAAGGGATTCAAAAACATTTCCCCCTAAAGGAGATACAATCCTTATTGAAAATGATATTTTGACAATAATAGGTGAGCCCAGGTCAATAAAACAGATGTATCAAAAATATATGAAAGTCTAAATTTATCTATATTTGCCCATTCACACATATCAGGTATCATGAGATTTTCTATTTTGCTGTTTATTATAATTATAAGTCATTTGCCTGCAGGGGCCCAGACTAATCCTAAACAGGAGTTCAGGGCAGTGTGGGTTGCTACTGTTGCCAATATTGACTGGCCTTCAAAAGCGGGACTGTCTTCTGATATCCAGAAACAGGAAATAATTAATATACTTGACCGAAACCTTCAGCTTGGCATGAATGCAGTGATACTCCAGGTGCGGCCCTCTTCAGATGCCTTTTATCCATCTTCCCTGGAACCATGGTCAAGATACCTGACTGGAATTCCGGGCAAAATGCCGGATCCCTGGTATGACCCGTTGCAGTTCTGGGTAGATGAGTGCCATAAACGAAATATGGAACTCCATG
Source organism: Bacteroidales bacterium (assembly GCA_012522835.1). Lineage (GTDB taxonomy): Bacteria > Bacteroidota > Bacteroidia > Bacteroidales > Prolixibacteraceae > JAAYJR01. Next base: position 1,920 of record JAAYJR010000331.1, on the reverse strand, counting down.
CCTGGCTAAATCCTTTCAGGGTTGCGTTAAATCATAAACAACCCCTGGCCGGCGGCCATATAGCTTTTAAAAATCCTGACTGGGTATTAAAATATGGAAATTCACTCTTTTTTGATCCCGGATTGCCCCAAACCCGCGAATTTGTTGTGCAAGTGGTTAAGGACATAGTTGTAAGGTACGATATTGATGCAATTCATTTCGATGACTATTTTTACCCATACCCTCTCGGTGAGGAGTTCCCTGATACAACCTCTTTTTCATTTTATAACCGAGGCTTTGCCATGGAAAGTAAAAATGACTGGCGGCGTGAAAATGTTGATATTATTATCAAAATGATTAACGATACTATCAAATCTGTAAAACCCTGGGTAAAATTCGGGATCAGTCCCTTTGGAGTGTGGCGTAACAAAACAGATGATCCTGAAGGATCTGAAACAAGAGCGGGAACAACAAATTATGACCATCTATATGCCGATATAATTAAATGGCAAAAGAACGGATGGATTGATTATTCAATGCCTCAGTTATATTGGCAGACTGGTCATCCGCAGGTTGACTTTAAAACTCTGGCCGACTGGTGGGAACAGCACGGTTATGGGCGTTCTGTTTATATAGGGCACGCAATATATAAAAGCGAACCCGGCTCTCCGGTACCCGAATGGAGGTCACCTGAGGAGCTTCCCCGACAGATCAGAATAACCAGGCAAATTAACGGTATCTCTGGTTCCGCCTATTACAGCAGTAAACATTTTAATCGTAACCTTGCCGGTTTTCAGGATTCACTTTTAAATAATTATTACAGATATCCTGCACTAATTCCCCCAATGCCATGGCTGGACGATCAGGCGCCGCCTGCAGTTAAGAAAGCAGTTAAAAGGGGAAGGAAAGTGAAATGGCAGACTACTGAAACAAATACAGATGTAACAGACAGACCCTGGCAATTTGTGATATATTTAAATGAAACCGGCACTCCTTTCAATCCGGCCGATCCCCGATTTATTTACAAAATCCTGAACAGGGAAGTGACACAATACAAATTTTCAAAAATTAACAGGAAAAAAAAGAGGTATGAAGTTCGCGTTTCTGTCGTCGACAGATTAAAAAATGAAAGCAGGATAAGTGAACCGGTAATTATAAAACGTTAAATTTTTTACCGGGTTTATACTTCCAGGGCATTTATCAAAATTTGCTTCAGCTTTTTAAAACGGTCATTTTCCAGGAACCTGTTTTCTGTAAGTTCTTCTATTTTTACATGAGTTACGATTCTTACCGGGGGCCGGCTAAAAACAACAATCTCTTTACCGAGTAACAGCGCCTCATCGACATCGTGAGTAACAAATATGACTGTACGCCTGTCAGCTTTCCATATCTGTGAAAACCACTTTATCATACTCTGCTTCAGCGGAAGGTCCAATCCTTTAAGTGGCTCATCCATCAGAATTATATCCGAGTTACATGCAAAAGCACGGGCAATAGAAACCCTTTGTCGCATTCCCCCGCTTAACTGTGAAGGATAGTAACCGGCAAATCCCTCAAGGTCAACAAGACGTATAAAACCTGATGCCTGCTCATGCCGCTCATGTGCTGTGAGCTCTCTGCTCATTACAAACTCAATATTGCCCTGTACACTCTTCCATGGCAACAACCGGGCTTCCTGAAAAATATATGAAAAACGCTTGCCCTCAAAACCAGTTAATTTGCCACTGTCAGGGGATGTAATCCTGCCTATGATATTCAGCAAAGTAGTCTTTCCGCAGCCCGACGGACCAAGAATACAGGTAATGGTACCTTCGGGAAAACTTAAACTGAAATCCCTGTAAAGATCAATGCCGTTATATCCTTTATTTAAATCTTTTACCTCTAAACCCATTACTGCTATCTCCAGATTACAATTTTATGTTCACTCCATCTGATTATTTT
>JAAYJR010000291.1 GCA_012522835.1 Bacteroidales bacterium | reverse complement strand
CCATCAGACATAAGGGCATCAATTGTTGCAGCAGTAAGCATCAAAGTAGAAGAACCGGTATTCGAGTCACAGACAAAAACCAAGCTTGGTTCAAAAGAGATAGGTCCGAATGGCCCTTCAGTAAGAGCTCATGTTGGTAATTTCCTTCAAAAAGAACTGGATAATTATCTGCACAAAAACCAGGAGACTGCAGAAATTCTTCTGAAACGCATAGTAGAATCAGAGAGGGAAAGGAAAGCTATAGCCGGGATCCAAAAGCTGGCAAAACAGCGCTCCAAAAAAGTGAGCCTACATAATAAAAAGCTGAGGGACTGCCGCATACATTTCAACACAAATGACGAAAAGGCAGAAGAGTCAAGTATTTTCATTACCGAGGGTGACTCCGCAAGCGGTTCAATAACCAAGTCGAGGGATGTTACCACGCAGGCTGTATTCAGCCTTAGGGGTAAGCCTCTTAACACATACGGACTCACAAAAAAGGTTGTTTATGAAAATGAGGAGTTCCACCTGTTACAGGCAGCGCTTAATATTGAAGAAAATATTGAAGACCTGCGTTATAACCGTATAATAATTGCAACTGATGCAGATGTGGACGGCATGCATATCAGATTACTTCTTATAACATTTTTTCTGCAATTCTTTCCGGAGCTAATAAGAAAAGGGCATGTGTTTATACTTCAAACCCCTCTTTTCAGGGTCAGGAACAAACAAAAAACATACTACTGCTACACAGATGAAGAGAGAAGGCAGGCAATAAAGAAACTTAAGGGAAAAGCTGAAATCACCAGGTTTAAAGGCCTGGGGGAAATCTCTCCGGATGAGTTTAAACATTTCATTGGTAAGGATATACGTTTAGATCCTGTACTTCTTAAAAAACATGAGTCATTATCACAGATGCTTGAATTCTATATGGGGAAAAATACATCCGAACGTCAGGACTTCATAATTGAAAATCTGTATGTAGAAAAAGATGAAGCGGTTTTAGCAGAAAATGCATAGAAATATAACAGAAACTCAACAAACATTAACATAGAGATAAGACAGGTAAGATAAAAGGCAGCATGACAGAAGAAAATTTTTCAGAAGAATTTATTCATGATCAGGATCCCGAGGAGATCAAAAGGGAGATAACCTACCTTCCGGGAATGTACCGGAACTGGTTTATGGATTATGCCTCATATGTTATCCTGGAAAGGGCTGTTCCTTATGTTGATGACGGCTTAAAGCCGGTTCAGAGAAGAATAATGCATGCTATGCGGGAGATGGATGACGGCCGGTATAACAAGGTTGCCAATATTATTGGCCAGACCATGCAGTACCATCCCCACGGGGACGCCTCAATTGGCGATGCCCTTGTGCAACTGGGACAAAAAAATTTACTCATTGACGCCCAGGGTAACTGGGGTAATATCCTTACGGGCGACGGGGCAGCTGCCCCCAGATACATAGAGGCACGATTGTCCAAATTCGCACTGGAGGTGGTTTTCAATCCCAAAACAACCGAATGGAAACTCTCCTATGACGGGAGAAAAAGGGAGCCGGTTACACTGCCGGTTAAATTTCCGTTATTACTGGCACAGGGAGTTGACGGAATTGCTGTCGGACTGGCATCTAAAGTTTTACCCCACAATTTCATCGAATTGATCGATGCCTCTGTTGCATACCTGAAAGGGAAAAATTTTGAGCTGGTACCCGATTTTCCGACCGGAGGCCTTGCTGATTTCAGCAGATATAACGACGGATTGCGGGGAGGAGTTGTCAAAGTGAGATCGAAAGTGGAAAAACGTGATAATAAAACGCTGGCAATAACTGAAATACCTTTTGGAAAGACCACTACAAATATTATCGAATCGATCATAAAAGCCAATGAAAAAGGCAAAATAAAAATTAAAAAAATAGACGATAATACTGCAGAAAATGTTGAGATCCTGGTACACCTTGCTCCCGGCGTTTCATCCGACAAAACTATTGATGCATTGTATGCCTTTACCGATTGTGAGGTGTCAATATCTCCAAATTCATGTATTATTGAAAATGATAAACCCATCTTTATCGGAGTAAAGGAGATACTGAAAAAATCGGCCGACAAGTCACTGGAGCTGTTAAAAAAAGAGTTGCAGATCAAAAAAAATGAACTGGAGGAGACATGGCATTTCGCAACCCTCGAAAAAATATTTATCGGGGAAAGAATTTATAAAGACAAAAAGTTCGAGGATGCCGAAAACATGAATCAGGCTATTGAACATGTTGATCACCGGTTAGACCCATGGAAACCCAAATTCAAAAGGGATATTACCCGCGAGGATATTTTAAAGCTGATGGAGATCCGCATGGCGCGGATACTCAAATTCAATACGGATAAAGCAAATGAAAATATTCTGGCAATAGAAGAGGAGATAGAGGAAATCATTCACAATATTGAGAATATTGTCACTTATACAATAAAATGGTTCAGCCATTTAAAAGATAAATACAGCAAAGGGAAAGAACGTAAAACAAAAATAAGAAGCTTTGATAATATTGTTGCTGCCAAAGTGGTTGTCAGAAATGAAAAACTGTATGTTGACCGTAAGGAAGGTTTCCTGGGTACAGGATTAAAAAAAGATGAATATGTTTGTGACTGCTCTGATTTGGATGATATTATTGTTTTCCACAGGGATGGAAAATATTTTGTAACCAGGGTAAGTGAAAAAGCTTTCATAGGTAAGAATCCCTTATTTATTGCTATATTTAAAAAGAATGACAAGCGTACCATCTATAATGTAGTATACAGAGACGGTGATACGGGTTATTCTTATATGAAACGTTTCCCTGTAACAGGTGTAACAAGGGACAAAGAGTATGATCTGACAAAGGGAACCCCAAAATCGAAAGTAGTCTATTTCTCGGCTAATTCAAATGGCGAAGCAGAAGTCCTTAAAATTCTGCTAAAACCAAAACCAAGGCTAAAGAAACTGGCATTCGAAGTTGACATGGGTGAGCTGACAATCAAAAATCGCCAGTCGATGGGTAACATCCTGACAAAACATGAAGTATATAAAATATCTTTAAAAGAAAAAGGAATTTCCACACTCGGAGGAAGAAAAATATGGTTCGATGATGATGTACTCCGCCTCAATGCAGATAATCGTGGAAGGTATCTGGGAGAGTTTGCAGGTGAGGATAAAATTTTGGTGATCTATAAAAACGGAGAATTCCAGATCTATAATTTTGACTTAAGCAACCATTTCGACCCGGATATCCTTACAATTGAAAAATTTGACCCTAATAAGGTCCTCTCAGTAGTATACTTTGATGCAGAGCTTGAATATTACTATGTTAAACGCTTTGAAATAGATGAAATTGAGGGAAGGCGTACCCGGTTTATCGGGGATAACCCTCAGAACAAACTTGTAAATATTACCTGGGTCCGCTACCCCAGGCTTGAAATTGAATTTGGCGGTAAAAATTCTGACAGGGAAAATGAAATTATAGAGGTGGCAGAATTTATAGGTGTAAAATCCTCAAAAGCAAAAGGTAAGAGGTTATCGATCTATAATATTGACAATATAAAGGAGTTGGAACCGGAAATTAAAGATGAAGATGAAAAACCGGAAAATATTGAGGCAGATGATGAAAAGGATATTAATTATGATGATATCCCTTTTGAAATAAAAAGGCCTGACAAGGAAGACGATCCAAACCAGATGTCACTATTTTAGAAATTATTACCTTAAAAAATGAGAATTTATCTGATAGGATTTATGGGGTGCGGCAAATCAACACTGGGAAAAAAGCTTGCCAGAAGTGCAGGATTGCAATTTATCGATATGGACGATTACATTGAAGAGAGGAATTGTAAAACTGTGCCTCAGATATTTGCAGAAGATGGTGAGACAGAGTTCCGCATAAAGGAGAGAAAAGCGCTGGAGGAACTGTCACGATTCTCCGATGTTGTAATAGCCACAGGAGGAGGGGCACCATGTTTTTTTGATAATATTGACCTTATGAACCGCACCGGTAAAACTATTTACCTGGACACAGACCCGGAAATATTAGCCAGCCGGCTCATGAAATCGAAAATTGACCGTCCCCTGATAAAAGGAAAATCACGTCAGGAATTAATTGATTATATCAATAATACCCTGGCTGAAAGGAATAAATTTTATAGAAAGGCAGAATTCCGGATTAGCCGTCCGGATACTGGTATGGATGAAATTATGGATATGATTGCCTGAGCAAACACACAATTACTGTCCGTCGCTGTTATTTTCCGGGCCGGTTTCGCCTCCTTCTGCCGGTACACTTTCT
>JAAYJR010000160.1 GCA_012522835.1 Bacteroidales bacterium | reverse complement strand
TTTTTTAGGGGTCTATTCAAATTAAAATGCCTTTTTTAAAAAATCAACCCTGTTAAATTTAATCATTTGCCAAAATTTATTTTGTTTATATTTGTTACGATATTTTCAATCCGGACTTTACTCCCGTAATTGCATAAAAATATTAATCAGTTAATTCAGGCTGGTGAATTCCGGGGATGTAAATTTCATATTTATAAACCCAGCATGATATCAAACAAGAGAAAAATTAAATTCAGATGCGTTCTCCCGACTGAAACCGGGACATGCACTTTGATGCCTTTAAATAAACAATTTGAATCATATGAAACCAACAAGGCGTGATTTCATCACTACCAGTGGCACTTTGATTGCAGGAGGAATAATTATCCCCCCATTCATAAAATTATCACCTTATGATAAAACATTTACAACTGTGAAGGATTATTTAGACCATTTCGAAGTATCTGTAGAGATTCTTCAAAAAATAATTGTTGCCGCCATGAGTAAAGGTGGTGATTATGCAGACCTGTTTTTTGAAAATATGAGAACGAACAGCCTGGGACTTGAAGACGGAAAGGTAAACCGTGCATATTCAAATATCAGTTCAGGTGTTGGCATAAGGGTTTTAAAAGGCGATCAGACGGGATTTGCATATTCCGAAACCCTCCGTCAGGAGGATATGATCAATGCAGCTCTGATGGCCGCCAATATTGCCGGGAACGGCAGCAGTTTTCAACCTGCAGGCCACCTGCTTAAAAAACCGGCCGGGTATTATAATATATTAAGAAAATGGGACGAAGTCACGGTAAAGGATAAAGTGCCATTTGTGCAGAAGATCAATGACAAGGTTTTTTCGCTTGACAATAAAGTAGTTAAGGTCAATGCATTTTTGAGTGATGAAACATCCCGGGTACTTTTCTTTAACTCCGAAGGTATCCTGACCTATGATTACAGGCCGATGGTAAGCTTTGGCACGGTTTGTATCATGCAGCAGAACGGGCGGACAGAAAATTCTTATTCGGCACGTTCTTTCAGAAAAGGTTATGAATGGCTGACCGGGGGACTGGTAGATGAACTGGCTGAGGAGGTTGTTGAACGTACAAATCTGCTTTTTGAGGCAGTTCGTCCCAAAGGAGGAGAAATGCCCGTAGTTATGGGTGCCGGCGGATCAGGTATTTTACTGCATGAAGCTATAGGGCATACTTTCGAAGCAGATTTCAACCGCAAAGGAACCTCCGTTTTCAGTGATAAGATGGGCCGGAAAGTAGCTGAAAGCTTTGTCAATATTATAGATGATGGTACAGTGGAACACAACAGGGGTTCTATAAATATTGATGATGAAGGCAATGAGACACAAAAAACCTATTTGGTAAAAGATGGTATTTTAAACAGTTATCTTCACGACAGGATTAGCTCACGTTATTATGGTGTATCACCCACAGGAAACGGACGGCGAGAATCATTCAGGCATATTCCTTTGCCAAGGATGAGAGCCACATATATGGAACCCGGACCTCATTCCAAAAATGAGATAATTTCAAGTGTGAAGTACGGGGTATTTGTAGATAACTTCAGCAACGGACAGGTAAATATTGGTGCGGGTGATTTTACATTTTTTGTTAAATCAGGATATTTAATAGAAAACGGGAAATTAACAAGTCCGGTAAAAGATATCAATATAATAGGGAACGGCCCCAGAGCCCTGGCCGATATAACAATGGTATCCAATGATTTTGAAATTGATAATGGCACATGGACCTGTGGAAAGGACGGACAATCAGTACCTGTAACCTGTGGCCTCCCGACAGTACTGGTAAAAAAACTGACAGTCGGAGGTTCCGTTTGATAAATATTTTAACAATTCGCAAATGACAATAACAGAAAAATATGACCTGGCTTTATGGGCAATGAGCTTTGCTCTGAAGAACGGAGCAGACCAGGCATCAGTAAGTATCTCAAACCGGATAAGCAACAGTGTTGAAGTAAGAGATAAAAAAACAGATAAACTGGAACAGGCTATTCAGAACAGCATGTCGGTCAGGCTATATGTGGATCGCAAATATTCATCACACTCAACCAACAGAATAAATAAAAAAGATCTGGAAAAATTTATAGCGGAGGCAATAGAATCTACCCGCTATTTATCTGAGGATGAATTCAGGACACTCCCTGATCCGAAGCTTTATTATAAAGGCGGCACAGGGGACCTTAAGACTGTTGACCCGCGATTCGGAGATTACATTACCAGACAAAAAATTGATATTGCCCTTGCAACTGAAAAGGAGGCTTTAGGAAAGGATGACAGGATAATTTCCGTTTCTGCTTCATATTATGACAGCCTGCATGAACATATCCTGGTAACAAGCAACGGGTTCAGGGGTGATTCGTCAGGCACCAGATTCGGCATCAATGCCTCGGTTTCGGTCAATGGAGGAGATTCACGGCCTGAGTCATACTGGGGAGAAAACTCCATCTTTTTCAATGAACTGAAAAAGGAGGGAACAGGAAAAACTGCCCTCCAAAGAGGATTAAAAAAAATTGCCCAGAGAAAAGCTGCCTCGGGCAAAATGGCGATGATAACTGAAAACCGTCTGACAAGCAGGATACTCAGTCCGGTAATATCAGCTCTCAATGGTTCGGCAATACAACAAAAAAACTCCTTCCTGACAGACATGAAGGGGAAAAAAATATTTTCAGACAAATTAACTGTCACTGATGACCCTTTTTTAATTTCAGGTCGCGGTTCCGGATATTTTGATAACGAAGGACTTGCGACAAAGAAACGTGTAATAATAGAGAATGGGATTTTAAAAAATTATTACATCGATACATATTACAGCAAAAAGCTCGGTATGGATCCAACTTCGGGAGAAACCACAAACCTGATTTTTAAAACGGGCACAAAAGATATAAACCAACTTATTGCAGACGTTGAAAAAGGGATAATGGTGACAGGTTTCAACGGTGGTAACTGCAACGGTTCCACAGGTGATTTTTCTTACGGGATAGAAGGTATTTTTATTGAAAACGGAAAATTGACATATCCTGTTTCAGAAATGAACATTACAGGTAACATGAAAGAGCTATGGTCAAAAGTCATCGCCACAGGCAATGATGTAAATACAAATTCAGCATGGCTTACCCCTTCGGTATTATTCGAAGGGGTTGATTTCAGCGGAATCTGATTCCCGTTAACTTTCCGTTAACTAAGAATTGTTATTGAGAAGGTTATTGCTGATAGCCTTCAGGGTTCTCTGCATGTGTGAGTCAGGCACAAGAATTGAGATATTATAACGGCTTCCGCCATAAGATATCATTCTTATTGGAATCCCGTCCAATGCATTAAATACTTTTGAGGCAAAACCCCGTTCCTCACCAATAATATCACCCACAATACAAATAATGGTCATATTATAATCTATCTCCACTGTTCCAAACTTATCAAGTTCATTCTGAATCTTTTTGATATTATCAGTATTATCAATCGTCAGCGACAGTGCCACCTCAGAGGTAGATATCATATCAATAGGAGTTTTATATTTCTCAAACACCTTAAATACACTTTTCAAAAAACCATATGCCATCAACATCCGGTCAGACCGGATCTTGATTGCCGTAATCCCGTGCTTTGCCGCTACTGCTTTAATTCCCTTTCCTGTTGTCTCTGAAGTGATAATAGTACCGGGATCAGATGGATTAAGGGTGTTCTTTAACCGAACAGGAATATTCTGGACACGTGCCGGATATATAGTCTGGGGATGAAGAATTTTGGCTCCGAAATATGCAAGCTCAGCAGCTTCAAAAAATGACAGCTGATCAATTTTTTGTGTATTTTCAACATACCTTGGATCATTATTATGGAATCCGTCGATATCTGTCCATATCTGTATTTCATCTGCATCAATTGCCGCACCTATCAGCGAGGCTGTATAATCGCTCCCTCCCCGCTGCAGGTTGTCAACCTCTTCGTTTGCATTACGGCAAATATACCCCTGGGTTATATAGTAATCAGCATACCCTGCTTCATTTAATGTCCGTTTAAGATTGTCGGAAATAAACTTCATATCTGCCATCTTATCCTCATCTATCCTCATAAAATCGAGAGCAGGAAGTAATTTAACATCATACCCGTTTTCTTCCATTAATAAGGTAAAGAGCTTTGTTGACAGAATTTCACCCATCGACAGGATCGTATTAGCGGCAGTCTGGGTGAACCTACCAGAAGTGAAGGATTTTATAATTTCAAAGGATGACTTAATGATTTGAAGACCCTTATACTTATTATCATCACGGGTATAAAGGCTATCAACCACATCTCTGTAACCGGCTTCCAGTTTACCAATAAGGATACCGGCAGTTTCTCTGTTCTTTTTTCCAAGCAGTTCAGAAATTTCCACCAGGACATTTGTTGTTCCCGACATTGCTGAAAGAACCACTATCTTTTGTTCATTGTCAGTGATAATCTTCATTACTGACCTCATATTCTGAGGCGATCCTACTGATGTTCCGCCAAATTTCAATACCTTCATATATAACTTAATTAAAAAATTTACTCAGAAAAAAATCCACCAAATCAATGCCTGAAGGATCTGTAATTCCTATTGCCGGCGCATAGACTATCGCTTCAAGCCCTACCTTCTCAGCTTTATCTTTTATTGCTTTGGCATGAAGAGGATGGTGATTCAGATCATCCATATTTGCAGGCATACCTCCTTGATGTTTATTATAAACAAATACAGGCGCATCATCTTTATCCATTTTTTCCAGAAAATCAAGTTCCCTGCGAATTTCAGTCTGCTCAAACAGGTTTACATTCTCATAAGTGTTAAATCCAAAAGCCGCTGCAATAAGGGATAACTGTTCATGAGAATTATTAAAGGGAATACCCAGCAAATCCTCCCACTTAAAAATATCGTAAGTAGACTGTGTGGCAAATGCTCCGGCACACAAAAGACGGGTAGACTCACGCAGCACCGGATCACTGCTGTGAGGCTCAAACATATCGTCGCTGAAAGCAAGCCACAGAGCTGTCCCGGCACCAGCTGACCCTCCTGAACAAGCTATCCTTTTTTTATCAATATTATACTTTTTATAATTATACCGTAAATATTGTATACATCTTTTTGCATCATTCATACAAGCCCTGATACCGTAAGGTACTTCGGTCATATACCGGTAATTCATAGTAGCAACGGATACTCCTGCCTCTAAAAACCTTATCATATCATCAGATTTATAATACCTGGACTTATCACCTCCCGTGAAACCACCTCCATGGATATATATTACCAAAGGCGTTGGTTCATAAGATTTCGCAAGCCATATATCAAAATTATTGCGATGATGTTCACCGTACTTTTCGTTCTCAAAGGTCGCCCTGTCACCATTCAGGTTTACAGCTGATTCTGTAACTGAAAATTCTGTAATTATTTGCAAAGCAATTATATTTATGACTACTGTATTATGAGATAAATCTCAGTCCAATAATAGTGAGTTTAAACAATTTAACAGTGACTAAAAATAAAATTTTAAAAAAATATAAGAAAATTTAATTTGAATTTTACAGCCCGGACAATCAATGTTCATAAACAAATATAATTTTGTTACAGTCCCGGTTCTTGTAACCGGAAATCAAAACTTACCGAAAATAGAATGATTTTCGGAATTAAAATAGATTGTTGAGTATATATTGAAACCCTCTTTACCTGTAACCAATTTACGTTCGATCTGCAATACCGGATTCCCCTTATCTAATTTAAGCAGATCCCTTACTTTCTGTCCCGGGATTATTGCTTTCAACTTCTGTTCCCCGCCAAGTATATAAACCTGATAATGCTTCCTTAACACTTCAAAAAGTGATTTATTTTCAAATGACCGGCTTGTAAACCTTGGAAGGTTAATATTTGGAAGATGATTAATATCGTAAAAAACCGGTTTTTTATCAACATATCTCAGCCTCTCCATGTAAATGCAACCAGCGGATTTTTCAGTCATAGTCAGTTCGAAAGGAAAATCTTCGGGCCACACCCTGATAACAGGCTTTTGTAAAATATCAGTCTTCAAATATCTCACCCCCACAGCTGAGGCTGTCCCCGAGATAGATAAAATCCCGATATTCTGGGGAGGCTTTCTTGCAATGCTTCCCTTACCCTGCTTTTTAAGTATCAGTCCGTCTTTAACAAGCAGGTCCAGGGCATGTCTGACGGTAGGTCTGGTAGTGCCGTGAACCACACACAACTCATTCTCTGACGGCAAAAGGCTACCCTCTCCGTAAATCCCTCTTATGATCTGTTCTCGCAGCAAT
>JAAYJR010000192.1 GCA_012522835.1 Bacteroidales bacterium | reverse complement strand
TATTTCTTGCGTTTAAAGCGTTTTCGGAGGGTTTTTACACGGTATGATAAGTTGGATGTGGTGTATGCGGGGTTTATCTATTTCGCGATGGTGGTGGATGTGGTTGTTAGAGTGAACAGGCTCTAAAAAGTAGGAGACTTTTTAATATTCTGACCAGGTCACTATACTAAAAACTAAAAATTTACCTTTTCACATTCTGACCCGGTCACAATAAGAAATAAAACTCCACCTGAAAATGAAGCCATACAACAATTTATTCTTGCCTGACTTATCCAAAAAAGTAGATTCTTTGAAGCGAAAAGTTTATAACTCTGACCCGGTCACATCATTAAAAGCTGAAAAGTAACTTTTTACATTCTGCCCGGGTCACAATACAAAAAATGGTTTCATTCGAAAACGCCCGAAACCGAAGAAAAACCCCAATTCCTTTCTATCCGCTCCATTCAATTATGGCGATTCTATAAAGCGAGAAACTTTTCACATTCTGACCGGGTCAGAAACACAAATAGTTCGAAACGGAGGTTCTTTTACATTTAGCCCCTGTCACTTCACCAAAAGCAAAAACAACCTTTTTTACATTCTGACCCGGTCACAACAAGAATTAAAACTCCACCTGAAAACGAAACAATACAACAATTTGTTCTTGCCTGACTTATCCAAAGAAGTAGGATTCTTTGAAGCGAAAAGTTTATCATTCTGACCCGGTCACATCGCTAAAAGCTGAAAAGTGACTTTTTTACATTCTGCCCGGGTCAGAACCCCATATCATTCGAAGCAGAAGATTTTTACACTTAGACCGGGTCAGAACACAAAACCAAACAAATTAATAATTACTTTGTCCCCCGATATTTCACATTCTGACTGGGCTACAATAAGAAAATGGTTTTATGCGTAAACGCCCGAAACCGAAGAAAGAAACCAATTCCTTCCTAACCACTCCATTCAATTATAGTGTTTCTAAAAAGCTGAAGACTTTTTCCATTCTGACCGGGTCAGAAACGCAAATAATCCGAAACGGAAGATTTTTTACATTTAGACAGGGTCACAAAACAAATCCCAAAGACAAAACAATCAATCGCAAACCCATACCCCCACCCCAAAGAAAAATCAATCAATCTCAACCCACCACGCCCTAAAAAAAGCAACCGCAAACACCTGCCTTCCCCAAAAACAAATCAATCACCCGCAAGCCTTCACTCCGCCCACATAAAGAAACACTCAACCGCAAGCCACTTACCCCCACCAAAAAAGGACGAAGTAATCAACCGCAGGCCACTTACTCCCACCAAAAAAAAGAAATACGCAAACGCAAAGCGTTTGCGTATTTCCAGAGATGAAGTAATCAAAAGCTTCGCTTTTGATTACTTCATCTTATCTTCGTACAACTCCAACCCGATCCCCTCCTCAATCAACCCATCCGTCGCCAAAGCCCCCTTAAAAGCCTCTATTTCACTGGTAATATCTATTGCATCGAAGTCGTAAAGGGAGTCGTAGAGGCGGTAGAAGGCCTGCACAATGGTTTCAAGGGACTGGGCTATATCGTTCTTGATCTTTTTAATATTGTCCGTCTGCACCCCCGCCTTGTCCATGCGTACATAGGTGTTCAACAATTTGACGGTGGTGGGCAGATAATAC
>JAAYJR010000514.1 GCA_012522835.1 Bacteroidales bacterium | reverse complement strand
CAATTACTCATCCATCCCATAAAAATGTGTCTTCCAGGTGTGTTACTGAAAGTAACTCCTGCATAATTATCGGCTCCTGCATCCAGCCATAAGGGATAATCCAAATTATCTGCAATGAAGTGTTGTCCGTCAAAATGACCGATAAAGTATTGTGTGGCACTTCCTCCATGTGGTCCTCCCGGGTTAATACTGACCAATAACACCCATTTATCCTGGTCTTTGTATCTTACTTTGATAAGATCAGGGCATTCCCATACACCGTCGTGCGATCCGATACCTTTTCCGAATTCACTTAATTTTTTCCAATTCTTAAGATCCGGTGACCCATAAAATGTTATTGACTGCCCGGTAGCTAAAGACATCACCCACTGATCCTTTATCCAGGCAACTTTTGGGTCTCTGAAGTCAATGTGTTCACGATCTGACAACACAGGATTCATACCATATTTTGTATAGGAACGTCCGTCGTCATTGCTGTAGGCAATACTCTGCTGTTGAAGCTCATAATTATCTCCTCCTGCAGAGGTATAAATAGCAACAATGGCATTATTACCAAACCCGGCAGTATTTTCGGAATCGACCACAGAACTGCCTGAAAATATTGATCCTAACGAATCCGGAGCAATAATGAAAGGCCGGTTTTCCCATTCCACAAGATTCTTAGATATGGCATGACCCCAGTGCATATTGTTATGTCTAGTTCCATAGGGGTTGAATTGGTATGCAAGATGAAATTCGCCGTTATGATAGACCATACCATTGGGGTCATTAGTCCAGCCATATAACGGGGTCATATGCCAGAGCTGTCTGTGAGGCTCATCATACGAAAAAACATATTTATCTGACTGACCTATTTTGCCCCATACGGCATCATCTTTCTTCACCCGCGTGATCTGAATATTCAACTTTTCTCCAATAAGATTAGAAATGTCCACAGGGATGTAATAATCAATTTTATTTCGAGCTGGAGAAATTTTTTGTGGTACGGTTAGTATATTTTTATCACCGTAAAAAATGGACAACATAGAACTTTCTCCACCATCTTCAGCGGGTATTAAGAGCCATTTTTTTGAAGCATGAACCGAAAAGGAATATAGATCAAGACAAGTGCTTTTTGCCCGATTACTCATCTCTATATGATCCAGCATTATGATGCCTTTTCTTTGTTCGTTAAACTCTGCATAGATTCTGATATTAGCCTTACTCCCTTTGTAATTGCTGACATCCCAGGACATCCATTTCAAAACATTTGGATCATCCCCCAGTGGTCGGCTTGTTACTATGTTTTCCCCTTCTACCAGTAATTCTACATAGGCAGTGGAGGAAGATGTTCCCCCTAAAAGAAAATTGATATAGTCTTTCTTTATCTCAAATGCCGAAGATGTTAAAAAGCCGTTAATGGTGGTGCCATGGTTCTTGCTGGCAACAAAATAGGATCCTTTATAACCGGATATGTTCGCGTCGAGGGTTCTTGTGGCGGGAGTGTGTGAAAAAGCACTCCCTTCTACCACCCATTTACCAAACGATCCGTCTTCAAAATCATCTATGACAGTAGTATTATTACAGGAAAAGGACAACAAGAGGGATCCTGTGATCAATAGAATGGAACTTATTCTTCTCATGATGTATCTCAACAATTTTGCTACTACAAAAGTACTTTTTAAGGGGGGCGTTAAATAGCACACAAAAACCTTTTTGTTGTACTATTATTTCGCCAATGATCCCGGTGGGACAATACTGCAAAAATCGAGCTATGTGTAAATGTCAGAAAAACAGAGGTATAAGATATTTTTTTTCTTTTTATTCTGACACAATAGTAAAATCATACCACTGTCAACTATTAGTTCCATATTTGCATTTATTGATAAAAGAGAGGATATTTGCTTTTAATTCTAATCAAGGAACAGTTAAATGACGAAATTTGTTATAATAATTGCAACAATTGTTTTATTGTTTAATTTGTCAGGTTGTGCCAGGGAAAGTGAAACATTTGTTATAGGTGTTTCTCAATGCAGTGAAGATCTTTGGCGCGAGACCGTGAATAGAGAGATAAAAAGAGAAGCCTCTTTTCGAAGCAATATGGAGGTGATCATCAAGTCTGTTAAAGATGATTCCGAACAACAGATAAAAGATATTGAACAGTTCATAGAGGAAGGCATAGATCTGCTTATAGTAGCTCCTAACGAAGCCACAGCATTGACTCCCGTTGTTTCAAAAGCGTATAAATCCGGAATTCCGGTAATACTTCTGGATCGCAGAATTCTAAATGAAGATTATACGGCGTATGTAGGAGCAGATAATT
>JAAYJR010000461.1 GCA_012522835.1 Bacteroidales bacterium | reverse complement strand
TCCTGGATCGGAATAGGGTACAGGTATAACTTGTCGTCCCAGTTTCTTTCGGTGAATCCCGGATATAAGACACGGTAGTCGTCAGTTTCCGGATCACGTGCTCCGACAAAAGTTTTAGGATTTTCTATTAATTTTCCTGCTTTCCACCGAACCAAGTCGTCCCACCTGTAGCTCTCGGCCGACAATTCAATGCGGCGTTCGCGGCGAATTTCATTGATTAACGGATTAACCGCTACTTCCCAGTCAGGCCAGTTTGGATCAGTGAATCCTACATCTACAGTCAGATGAGGCATTCCGACGCGATCCCTCAGAAGGTTGACGGACTGATCAAGTACATCCTGTGTACACTCCCCCAGTTCAGCTTTTGCTTCGGCATAGTCGAGCAATACTTTACCGTAACGGAAAATGTGCTGGTCAATAACAGATTGATTCTGCTGTCTGTCGGCCTCCAGGGGAGAGTAATATTTAATTATCTCATAACCGGTGGGACAACGGTTTACTTCAAACTGAGGGCAGATTTTATATTCGAAAGAGCCGTCAGCATAGATCCCGTATTGACGTTCCGAGGTATGGATTGATTGTTTCATCCTGGGATCTCTGTCGATAAATTCATCCTCATATTCGGCATCACCCTGGTAAAGAGGGCTAAGTGAGATTGGCAGTCCGTCTTTACAAAGATATGATTCCACAAAATCTTTAGTAAAACCTGTTGCCGGTTCACCCATATACCTGGTATTGTTATGCATAAATTTATCTTTGATAAAATGCTTAAACAGTATTGCTTCAGGGTTACCTGTAAGGTCATACTGAACGAAAAGGTCGAAGTAATCCTGTTCAGGGTTACCGGTTGAGTAAAGACTGAATAAACCTGAATTCATAATCTCTTCAGCAGAAGATGCTGCTTTTCTGAGCAATTCTTCATAGCTGCCGAGGTTATGATATTTTCTGAAGGTACCCTCATAGAGGCACACCTCTGTTTTCAGGGTCAGTGCAGCATATTTAGTAATCCTGCCCGCACCATCAGTTTCAGGAAGGTTTTCAATTGCAAAATCCAGATCTTTCAGGATATTTGCTACTACATCCACCCTTGAATCTCTTGATGCAAATAATTCGTCTGAGTCGATATTCAGGTCTTTTTCAAGCCACGGAACATCTCCAAACCTTTTTACTTTTTGGAAATAGAAAAATGATTTAAAAAAACGGATCTCCCCTTCATATCTTTTTACCTCATCCGTTTTTGTAAGGTCTGTTAATCTTGCAAGGGCATAATTAACCCTGCGAATTTGCAACCAGTCACTTTTCCCCCATCCTCCACCTGTTGTCGGGACCACACTTTCGTCCCATATATAGGCAGTCCGGTTTTTATAAGCTTGGTTATCAGAATAATCATCATTCCTGAAAAAAGTATTACTGTTTGGGAACAATTGAGGATAAAACTGATTAGCATATAGTTCTATATCTGATGCTGAGGTCCAATAGTTATCGTCACTAATTTTATCCTCAGGCTTCAGATCAATGAAGTCGTCATTACAAGCCGTAGCCGTAATTAACAATATACTGATTAAAATTAATATGTTCTTCATAATACTTTTATTATTAGAAATTAATATTTACGCCAAATGAGTATGACCTGTAGATAGGATACACATGTGAACCACTCAATTCCGGATCTGAAACTTCCATCATTTTCGTAAACTCACAAAGATTATGGCCGGACAAGTATACTCTTACCCTGTCGATCCCGATATTTTTAGAGGCTAATGCAGGTATTGTATAACCTAATGTTATCTCTTTTATCCTTAAGTAGGCTGCATTTTGCAGGAACCGGGTCTGGGTTTCTACTACTTCTGTACCTCCGCCAACAAGTGGCCTTGGGAAATATGCATCTCTGTTATCCTCACTCCAGTAGTCGAGTCCGAATTTCGGATAAGCATACCATTCACCGGTATATTGGGTCAGGAAGTACCGGGTGCTGATCCACTGATCTCTCTTCATCACACCCTGCAGGAATAGATCCAGATCAAAACCTTTCCATGAGGCATTAGGTTTGAATCCGAAGCTATATCTGGGAGTATTATTACCAATAATTTTCCGGTCACCGGGGTCATCAAGAGTTGAAGAACCCCTTGTGATTTTGCCATCGCCGTCGATATCTGCAAATTTGATATCACCAGCCTGCATTGTACGTCCAATAATCTGCTTCTGATTCCAGGCTGCTGCTTCTTCGTCAGACTGGAACAGTCCTTCAGTTACAAATCCCCATATATCCCCGATTCTTTTACCCACATAATGTGTGGAGATGAGCCCTTTCGGGTTATCAAACTTAGTGATCTCTGAAATATAATCAGAGAGAATAAATGTCAGTCCGAGGCTAAGATCCTGAACTCCTTGTTTCCCTGAAAGCTGGAAATCGAAACCGGTAGTTTCCAGGTCGGCAGGACTGGCACTTGGTTCACTTACTTCAAGAACACTTGGCAGAGGCTCTGATGCAGTAAGCATGTCTTTTGTGTCTCTACGGTAGATATCGAGAGAACCGCTTAACCTGCTGTTCAGAATTGCAAAATCGACACCTATATTTCTTTGAGATACGGTTTCCCAGGTTAGTGTCGGACTGATCAGACCACCGCTGTAAACTGTCATTGGTTTTTCACCACCGAGCAGCCAGTTGACCTGTCCTGAACTATAAGTTGAGATATAAGGATAATAACCGCCTACTGCCTGGTTGCCAAGTGAACCATAAGAGGCCCTTATCTTTAACATGTCAAAAGAATTATCCAATCCAAGGAATTCTTCATTGTCAAGACGCCATGCTAATGACAATGAAGGGAAGAAAGCGTACCTGTCGGCTTTCGGAAATTTCGATGATCCATCGTACCTGCCGTTAAATTCGAGGAAATATTTTTCATCAAAATTGTAGTTAACTCTTGCGAAAGCACCTCTCAGGGCATACGTATTTTTATAGTCGTCAACATTCATCTGTCCTGATGCAAGGCTCATATATGGAAGGGACTCAACAGTAAGTATTTCACGGTAAGCCTCAAATGCTTTTATTACTGAGTTCTCCTGGTTAAATCCGACCATAGCTTTGAAATTATGCTTATCCAGGAATGTATTTTCATAATCTGCAAAAGCATTAAAGACATAATACCTGGTGTCTCTGTTATTTTTAGTAACCCTGCTGGGATTCATATGAGGATAAATAACAGGTTCGTACGGACCCGGATCCGTATTGTATCCAACCAGTCTTCTCCAGTATGATACCTCTTCCCTGTCATTAATATTTGCTGAATAGTCAATGTTAAATGACATATTTTTTACAGGTGTAAGAACTGCACCACCTCTTACCCATACGTCGGTTATGTCCCTTGTACGGTATCCTCCTTCTTTATGCATTTGCACCATATTTGGTATTGCGCCACTTTGATAATACCTTCCGTCTGGTGTATAGATAGGATAGTATGAGAGCATGTTAACCCAGAAGGGAGAGTAGTTTTCAGGGTGCCTTCCGCTGTTGGTGTCAGGCGGATGAATTTTATCACTCAGGTTTGTAGTAAGATTCAACTTAACGGCAAACCAATCCCTGATATCATATTTAATATTTGCGAGCAGATTATAACGATTATACTTCTCATCAAAATGTTTAGGCATTCCTTTCTGGTTCAGGTAAGAGATTGAAGTATAATATTCCAGTTTTTCACTTCCGCCGGAAACACTGATTGAATATTGCTGCATAGGATATGTCTCTTTCCACAACTCATTCACCCAGTCTGTATTGCCTGATGGTCTTAATACATAAGGAGGAAAATTAGGATGGTGGAAAGAACCGGGGTTATTTTCAGGGTCATTATAGTGTGCAACAAGAGCAGCTTCCCAGTGTTCGTCGAAGTAAGGGCGTCCGTTTATACGCATATAACCCTCATTCATGTAATCCATCACCTCCATGGAGTTCATTGTCTCCATTCTGTAGGTAGGTTTGTTAACAGCATAATTCATTGACATTGAAATCTTAGGATCGTCTGAAGAGCCTCCGCTTTTTGTGGATACCAATATCACACCGAAGGCACCCCTTGCACCATAGATTGCAGCTGAAGCAGCATCCTTAAGGACTGAGACTTCAGCAATATCGTTCGGATTAAGCATGTTCAGGTCACCCGGTGAACCATCAATCAATACAAGCGGTTCACCCCCGTTAATTGAAGTATAACCCCGGATATTGAAACTTGAGGAGATACCAGGAGCACCTGAACTATTGGTGATATTAAGGTTAGGAATAAGACCTTGTAATCCCTGTGCCACATTTGCCAGAGGGCGGCTTTCCAGGACTTCTGAATCTACGTGGGATACAGCACCTGAAAGATTAACCTTCTTCTGTGTACCATAACCAATGGCCACTACCTCTTCAAGTCCTATGGTCTCTTCTTCCAAAACTACGTTAATTGTAGTCTGGTTTCCAACCGTTATCTCCTGGGTATGCATTCCCACAAAAGAAAATACCAGTGTTGCCTTTGCCGGAAGATCCGAAATGGAAAATACTCCGTCCGGACTTGTAACCGTTCCTTGGGTTGTACCTTTTACAAGGACAGTAACCCCGGGTAATGGCAGACCGGCACTGTCTGTAACCTTACCTGTAATAGCTTTTTGCTGTTGTTGGTTTGACAGGGAACCAGGGAATTCAGACGAGGTACCTTCAGGTTTAAGAAGTATCAGGTTATCCTCTCTAACCTGGAAATTGACCTTCTGACCTTCAAACAACTTGTTTAAAATCTGCTCTACTGTTTGGTCGGTTACATGAAGATCAACTTTTCTTTCTACATTAACCTGCTCGCGCTGAAAGAAAAAACGGAATTCGCTTTGGTCTTCAATTTCACGTAAAATGTCAACAACCTGTTTATTGTTTACATCAAAAGAAAATTTGGTACTTTGTGAATAAACTGATGCTGACACCTGAAATACAAACATTGTTAACAATATCAATGTCAGTTTCATAGTTCGCAAAATTTTCCCCCTTCCCTTAAAATAAGGGAAGATTACAAATTTAAATTTTTTCATACTTTGTAAAAATTAATGTTAGTAATGTATGTGCGGTCATCTGATCGCACTAATATTAAAAATTTTATTTTCCGGCATATATGTGTATGGTGGCAGCCGGATTAGATTAACTCGTGTTGATTAGGGTTAGTCCGGATGTTTAATTAATGATATGCATTTGTTGAATATATCTAAAGAGTATTAAATCACTTTCATTATTACAGATCACAATTTTAAACATCCCTTGTTCTTCATAAGCGTCCCTCCTTTAATTTTTATAAATTACTATTCTCTGTTCATCTATTGTATATCCTATTGGAAGAGTCTCCTGAAGCAGGTCTAACACTTCCAGTATTGTTTCATTTTTTA
>JAAYJR010000296.1 GCA_012522835.1 Bacteroidales bacterium | reverse complement strand
TCCAGCCGGTATCAGGCAGCTGCATCTCATTGCTCTCCCGCACTGCATCGCTGTCCCTTCTTTTGATATGCACAGGGGCTGTAGAGAGATGTTTATGGTAGTCGTATGTTTTTTCTTCCGGAAGCCGCATTACTTCAGAGGCAAATGATGATTCGGGATACCATGCCCTGACAGAGTTACCCGGAGCTGCTTCATTACCTGGAATTGCCGGCGTAATTCCGGCAACTGCAGCAGCTCCTGCGAGTCCTGCTGTGGTCTTTCCTATGAAATCTCTTCTTGAATAATTTTTTGATGACATTACTTTTCCTTTTACAAGTTAAACAGATTTTCTTTTTCTTGCCCTGGGCATTTCAGTGTTCAGTGCCTCCCGCAGTACTCCCAGCTTCTCTTTAAGGGAATATGGTGTGTAAACATAGTCCTGTTCAAACTGGAATCCCAGTCTTGAATCTCTTGTAGCTGCAAGTAAAGAAAGTTCTGTACGGTAAATTTCTTCACGCATTATCATTTCCAATTTATCCAGGATCTGATCGAAGGTGAGGTTATCCTTTGCTTTAGACAGTTGTATGCGAAGATCTTCAAATTGAAGAATGGCAAAGTTGCTTTGCATCATTCGCTGCATCTGTTCGGCAACAACAACCTCTTTAACTGCCCCGGTTCGTTTTTTTTCAGGGCTGTTTTCAGCAGCCTTCCTGTAATATTTCAATCCTTCTTCCATCTGTTCATTGGCGAGCCCCAGATATTTAAGGAACACAGGCAATATTTTTCTGTCGGGTGGGGCATGCACTCCGCTTCTGCCTCTTGCATAACTTTCAGCTTTGTTCGAGCGGTTTGTAAAGTCAGGGTAGAATACCATCCGGGAAACAGTAAAAGGCCAATAAGGATTAACCCCTGAATTTCCGGCACTCCATGAGTAGTTAAAAGTAGCTGTTCTTACCTCCGGTTCGCTGAAGAAGAGAGGGTTACCAACAGCGTTATTGGTACCCATGCTTGCTCCGGTATCAGGGACAAACCGGATAGCCTGGCTGAAATGGTCCCATGCCTTCAGGACAAGTTCTTTATTTTCACTGCCAAATATCCTGGATGCTAATGCATTCAGGAGTTCATCCCTTGAGAGTCCGTTAGTCCAGCAGGTCCATGCCCTCAATTCACTTATAAAGTTAGGTTTATAACCGCTGCTCCAGCTTTCCATGGTTCCGTTAACACCATATTTCTCAAGGGCATTATATCTTTCATACCACTGGTAAGGGCAGGGCAGGTATGGTACTGTTCCAAACTGCCAGCTTGCAAAAGTATCTACCTTTGTAAACACCCTCATTCCACGACTTTTAGCTAAACTGATCTGAGCAATTGTAACTTCAGCCGGCCCGATCTGATTGAGTGAATAATCAGTAAGGTGCCCTTTCATATCATCAAGTTCAAAGCTCTTTCCATTTTCCCATGTAGGCATAGGAACCACCTGGTCGGGAAGTTGCTCAATGAAATACTCTTTGATATCTACATTCTGAGGCCTGTTATTAATATTATATTCCCAGGGGAGGATATCGATAGAGGGGTCAATTTTATGGCACTCATCTTCTACAATTTTAACTGCAGCGCACCAGTTACGTGCCCACTCTTTCATAGCCTCCTTATCTGCCCCCCGGTGTCTCCATTCTTTGTACCAGAAACCTTCTGTAAGAAGGACATAACCTTTAATATCGGGAAACGTGGTGACAATATCTTTTACCAGGTTTCTCAATCCTGTCTCACTTTCCGGGGTACCCATATACTGCCAAATTATTGGGGTATACACTTTTATTCCATATTTGGCAGCCCGGTCTATAACATCCCGTACCCTTTTAGGGTCCTGATGTCTTACCCTGTACATCAGTCGTGCATAAAAATCGGTTGAGTTATCTGCAATTGTCCGGTCACCATTCGGATTGGTATATACCCCAACATATATACCGTCAAAACCATCATGAGCCAGGTGCGACAACAGCCTGTCAGGGAACTCCATCCATCCCATCCATGATAAAACCATTCGTGTGTCAAACAGGCTGTGACGTACTACATTAAGGTCTTTTGGCAGGAAAGGTGCCTCCCTGAGGTTCATCCTGCTTTCGAGATTATATAATCCGAACATAGCCCCCCGCTCATCATAGCCGCATATAACTATCTGTTTCGGGGTAACTTTTATTTCATAATCTTTTTGTCCTTTCAGTTTTTCTCCGCAACCGGGTAGCTGATCCCTGGTGCCAATGACAATTCTCTGTTTTAACTTTTTCCAGTTTTTCATTGTTTCCAGAGGCTCGGTTTCGACTTTTATGCCATGCGATTTATCCATGTAGTCACGGAAATCTTCAACAGCATTTTTAACAATTATACCACTGTCAGCGTGCATGGTTATCTTCCAGCCATTATCCGGCACTGACATCTCATTCTTTTCCTGAACGGCATTTTTATCTCTTCGCCAAATATGCACAGGACTTTCTGTCAGATGTTTATGATAGTCATAGATCTTTTCAACCGGTAATTTTTCTACTTCAGCGGCAAAGGGGGAAGCAGGGAAATTAAATCCTGCATAATTACCTGCAACGGATTCAGTATTCAGGAAAGCCGGAGCCATTCCTGCTGCTGTAGCTGCCCCTGCAAGGCCTGCTGAAGTCTTGCCGATGAAATCTCTTCTTGAATAGTTTTTTGTTGACATAACTTTTTTCTTATGTATGAATTATCAGATAGATTTTCTTTTTCTTGCCAGTGGCAATTCGTTATCAAGGTTTTCCCTTAGTATCCTCAGTTTTTCTTTCAGCGAAAACGGTGTATAGACATAATCCTGTTCAAACTGAAATCCCAGCCGTGAGTCCCGGGTTGCAGCAAGCAGTGAAAGTTCTGTCCGGTCAATTTCATCCTTCAGGATCATTTCCATCTTATCGAGGATCTTATCAAATGAACGACTCTCCTTTTCCTGAACAAGTTGCATCCGCAGGTCCTCAAATTCAAGCATTGCATATGAACTCTGCATCATACGCTGCATCTGTTCTGCAACCACCACCTCTTTAACAGCCTGTACTCTTTTTGATTCAGAGGTGTTCATCGCTGCCTGGCGGTAAAATTTCAATCCTTCCTCCATCTGTTCATTTGCACGGCCCAGATATTTAAGAAACAGGGGTAAAACTTTAGTATTTTGGGTAGCATGTACCCCGCTTCGTCCCCTTGCATAGCTTTCAGCCCTGTTTGTTTTATTTGTAAAGTCAGGAACAAAAACCAGCCACGACACTGTAAAAGGCCAGTAAGGATTCAGATACGAACCTAAATAACCAGTCCACATAGAGAAGTTAGTCCATGAGTAATTGAATGTCGAAGTACGGGGCGGTGGTTCACTGAAGAACAGAGGATTTGCAACAGCCTGGTTAGTTCCCGGACTAGCGCCGGTATCAGGTACAAAGCGGATAGCCTGGCTGAAATGGTCCCATGCCTTTAATACCAGGTCTTTATTCTGTCTGCCAAATATTTTTGAGGCCATTGCCCCAAACAGTTCATCGCGCTCCGGACTGTTACTCCAGCAGGCCCATGATCTCAGTTCACTGACAAAATTTGGTTTATATCCACTGCTCCAGCTTTCAAGGGTGCCATTTATTCCATACTTCTCCAGGGCATTATATCTTTCATGCCACTGATACGGGCATGGCAGATAAGGAATGGTACCATACTGCCAGCTTGCAAAAGTATCTACTTTTGAAAAAACTTTCATCCCGCGCTTTCTGGCTTCATCTATCTGTGCAATTGTGACTTCAGCCGGCCCTATCTGGTTCAGGGAATAATCAGTCAGGTGTCCTTTAACATTTTCAAGTTCAAAACTCTTCCCGTTTTCCCATGTTGGCATAGGCGCGACATTGTCAGGTAGTTGCTGAATAAAATATTGCTTAATGTCAACATTTTCGGGACGGTTATTAATATTGTATTCCCACGGAAGTATCTCGATTGACGGATCAATTTTATGGCATTCATCCTCCACTATTTTAACCGCTGCACACCAGTTTCTTGCCCATTCCTTCATGTATTCTTTATCGGTACCCCGGCCATGTCCCCACTCTTTGAACCAAAAACCTTCGGTTAGAAGAACATATCCTTTTATGTCGGGAAATTCAGTTACAATATCCTTTACCAGTTTTCGCAGTCCGGCTTCACTTTCGGGAGTTCCCAGGTATTGCCATATAATTGGTGTGTATACTTTTATTCCAAATTTAGCCGCCCGGTCAATCAGGTTTCGTATTTTCGCCGGATCCTGCTTCCTGATCATATATAAAAGACGGGCATAGAAGTCTGTTGATGTCTCTGCTGTAGTACGGTCGCCATTAGGATTGGCATAGACAGAGACATAAATTCCGTCAAATCCGTCATGCACAAGATGAGAAAGCAGCAGGTCGGGATATTCCATCCAGCCCATCCATGATAACACCATTCTTGTGTCATAAAGGCT
Organism: Bacteroidales bacterium; assembly: GCA_012522835.1. GTDB lineage: Bacteria > Bacteroidota > Bacteroidia > Bacteroidales > Prolixibacteraceae > JAAYJR01. The sequence goes on along the minus strand of JAAYJR010000296.1, from coordinate 455 downwards.
ATGCCTGACAACATTCAGATCTTCAGGCAGGAAGGGAGCTTCCCTTAAATTCATCCTGCTTTCAAGGTTAAACAGTCCGAACATAGCCCCTCTTTCATCATATCCGCAAACAATAATTTGTTTGGGTGACACCTTTATCTCATAGTCTTTTTGACCTTTAAGTTCTTGTCCGCACCCGGATAACTGCTCTTTTGTACCGACTATTATTCTTTTACTCAGCCTTTTCCAGTTCCTTAACGAATCGAGAGGTTCTTTGTCAACTATAACATTATGTGACTTTTCAAGATAATCTGTAAAATCGTCTGCTGCGTTTTCAAGAATAATGCCACTGCCGGATTGCCAGCTGATCTTCCAGCCCTTATCCGGTACAGACATTTCATTTTTTTCCTGCTTCGCATTTTTATCCCTGCGCCATTTATGGACAGGCGCAGTTGACAGATATTTATGGTAATCAT
>JAAYJR010000479.1 GCA_012522835.1 Bacteroidales bacterium | reverse complement strand
TCCAAATCGTTCATCATTAAAGTTGGATTCAATAATGTCATTTACGCGATTAATGAAAGTACCTTCCCTTCGGTTTTCGATTACCATTGGTAAGAATCTTCTTATAACAGTTAATTTATTAGACTAAATTAAACAATAGACTGCTAAAATGAAAATTAATTTAAACTACCGGTTATCCTCTTGAAAGACTTGCAACCGGAACTGTTAAAGGGTAGTTTGTATTGTAATTTGTTGGTGTCTAAATTAATTGAAACAGATACAAATAAATTTTACTTATGAATTGAATTAATTATAAATCATGAAGTTTGTTGTAAATCAAAATTGCAAATTTCTATTTTGCAAATCACTTCAGAGATATCCACGGTGCATTCTCTTTCGTCCACTCATAAACAGCCACCGGTATATCAGTGCAGATATAATCACTTTCCAGCCCTACTGCAAGAAGAAAATCTTCAATCGATAATCCCGGCCACAGACTTATAATAAATCCTTGCTTTTTTGCACTTCTGACCATTTGACGGGTTGTTCCTTCAATTCGGCATCCCACACGACTTATACCAAGTGCTTTCGCCTCTTCCAGCACTTTTTCAGACAGGCCCTCGCCCTTTATAAATAACAATTCAACTGAAGGATATTTGCTTTTCAAATATTTTAGCGGACGGGTATCAAAAGAGGTCATCACATAATCGGAAGTTGGAGGTTTGTGGTCATGGATTTTTTGATAAAGTTTATCGCAATACTGTTCCAAAACCTTACCATCATAATGTGAGCTGCTGGTTTTCATCTCAAACTCAATATACAACCATGGCTTACTGTTAAAAAACTCCAATACCTCATCTAATGTTGGAATCTGATTCCCATCTTTGGTATACAATGCTTTAATTTCTTCCAGAGTAGATTCTTCCACAGATCCCTCAATACCAAAAATCCGTTTGAAGTTCCCGTCATGAAAAATAACCAAATAGTTGTCTTTTGTCCGCCTAACATCAATTTCATAGCCCCTTAAACCTTTTTTGTATACCTCACGAAATGCCTGTAAAGTGTTTTCGTCATATTCCAGCCTGCCGCCACGGTGCGCAAACACTTTTACCTCAGATTGTTGAGCACGGACAGTCATGCCGGACAACAAAAGAATAACGAAAGCTGCTAAAACACAAAAATTATTAAATAGTCTTTTTTGAAATATTAATCTACTCATACTGACTGATTTTAATTTGTAAAACAAAAATTATAAAAAAGTTTAAATAAATGCACATCATTCAAATAGATAAATAAAGTTGCAACCTACAAATAAAAAATTGATTTTTTCACAAAGTTCAATGACATTAATTTGACCTCTTGTCCTGTCTGGCTCCCCTGATCCCGATGAATCGGGAGAAGTTGCAACCTGATTTGTAAAAGTTTGGTGGGAATTACCACCATACAGTAAGTTTTAGTTCCGATGACAAGATTTTCAATGGGAAAATAGAAGGGATCCACGATTTAGTAACATTTGAAGGATCAACTGTGGAAGAATTGGTATCTGTATTTAGGTATAGGGTTGATCAGCATATAGCAGAATGTGAGAAGAAAGGATAACCGGCTGAAAAATTGTATAAGGGGGTATTTAATATACGTATAAGTCCGAAGTTACATAAAAAGGCTTTACATGCCACCATAAAAATTATTTTAAACCAAATGATTAAACAAGCCCTGGAGAAGGAACTGAGAGATCATTGAAAACCAAAAGCGCTATATGAAAAATCATATAACACTCATACATTTATATCGGTGCCCCCTGACAGTTGAAAGTTGCAGTCTGAACTTTAATTTCTTTCGATAATTTCAAGTATCTGCGGATACAATTCAGGAACCTTATTCTTCACTGGAAGGTGATTCTGTTTTTTATATTCCTTCTTGGTTCTTCCCTGTAAGGAATTCGTCGGATTGTCTTATCTTTGGTCTTAATATTATATGGAAAAGCAGATTAAATACTGGATCGATTTGTCAGATTATGATCTGGAGACTGCAGAAGCGATGCTTTCCGGCAGAAGGTACCTTTATGTTGGTTTCATGTGCCACCAAACCATTGTGAAAGTTTTTAAAGCTTATTTTTCAAAATTAAAATCTGAAACAGCTTCTTACTCTCATAGTTCGTCTTATTTGTCAAAAAAGGGTGAGTTTTATGATTTATTTACTGAGCAATAAAAAGAATTTATTGACCAGATCGAACTGCTGAATATATAGGCACGATATCCTTCACATTAAGAAAAGCTTTTAAGAAGCCTGAGCGAACCCAAATGCAGGGAGATTATTTCTTAAACCAAAGAACTTCAAAAATGGATAAAAAAGGGGCTATAGAAAAAGTAAAGGCATATAAATCCCTCTTAAAAAAACACATACCGCTTGAAAAAATATACATGTTTGGGTCATATGCAAAAGATAAATACAGAAATGACAGTGATATTGACGTAGCAATTGTGGTTAAAAAAATGGAAGGAGATTTCTTTTCTATACATCCATGGCTCTGGAGATTACGCAGACAGATTGATGACCGCATTGAACCGGTTCTTATTGAAAGGGATTTCGATGATGCCGGGTTTCTTGAAGAAATCCTAAAAAACGGAATTGAGGTATCCTGAATTGAAGTGATTTCTGAATCTTTAATATCCAATAGACGGTAATAAAAAAGCGTTTACATTTCATCTATCCCTGCAATCTACTGTGTTATTCAATGTTATTCAATTTTATTTGGAAGAAACAAATAACGAAATCGAATCCCGCTCTGAATGGCAATTGGCGTCCCTCCGGAATGTGCCATCAGGTAAATCTTGTTATTACCAAATCGCGCCCGTAAATAGTTGGTTACCTCAATACAATCTGAGGTTAGTTGTTCAAAAGTCATGGTTTCCAAAGGTATGTCCGGGCTGTAGGAGAGCCCGCCGCCACGCTGTTCCCAATAGCACACCGTAAAATGATCCTCAAGTCCGGGCTTGTATTTTTCAACCAAAAAGTAATTTGAGAAAGCAGGTCCGCCATGTACATAAAGCAGTACAGGATTACTGATATTTTTGCTCCTGATAAACATCCCCTGCCGGATACCACCAATTGTAACAAATGTTTTTTCCGAAATGCTACCCTGAACCGAAACTCCGTCATTATCAACGAAATCCTTAAGTTTTCCGGGACTATAAATTAACAAAACCACAACAAGAATTGTTGCTAGAGCAGCCAGAATTGAAAGCAGAATTAAAAGCATGGTTGAAGCTTTTTTAATCATGATAATTTTTTGCAAAATCTTTAATTACAGGATGGTGTTAGTTGTTCAACCATTTTTTAAAATCAGAAGAACGTTCTATACTAACAATTGTATCAAAATCATCTTCCGGTTTTGGTTTGAGTTCCAGTTTTACGCGACCTCTTGAATAGGCCACCATTTTGGAAATGGATTCCATATTTACCAAAAATGTACGGTTTATACGAAAAAACGATTCATGATTTAAAAGCGATTCCAGCTTGTCGAGCGTATATTCCACAGGATACGATTTCCCCTCAAATGTTTTCAGGAATACTCCCTTGTCGAATACATAAAAATAGGCTGTTTCGGTAATTTCCACTTTGCGGATTTTCTCACCAATCTGAATCAGGAAACGTTTTTTATAATCCGGTTTTTTCCCCTGGATATTAGTCAGAATTGTTTCAAAATCGATATTAAAAGCAGACTTAAGCGACTCATATTTTTTCAGACTTTCAGCTAGATCTGCTGTACGAATTGGTTTTAGCAAATACGCGATGCTGTTAAGTTGAAAAGCTTTAATTGCGTATTGATCGTAAGCGGTGGTAAATATTACCGGCGTATTTACAGTTACCTGCTCAAAAATGCTGAAACTAATTCCATCGGATAACTGAATGTCGAGAAATATTAAATCGGCACTGTTTTGCATTAACCAGTTTACCGATTCGGTAATTGAGCCCAATTTTGCTAAAACGATTATTTCTGGTTCAATTTCAAGCAACATATCCTCAAGCTTTTCAGCAGCAAAAATTTCGTCTTCAATTATTAATACGTTCATGGTTTTCAGGTTTTATAAGTGGAAGTTTGGCAACATAATAACTGGTTTCCACCAGGAAAACGGGTTCTTTACTGCTAATGAGCGAATATCGTTTTACAAGGTTTTTAAGCCCAAGTCCGATAGAAATTCCTTTTGATATTTTGGGTTGAATGTTGTTTTTTATAACCAGAAATAATCCTTCGTTAAAAATTTCGATACGCAAGGGTTTTTTTTGGTTTACGATATTGTGCTTAGTGGCATTTTCCAGTAACACCTGGAGCGAAAGAGGAGGAAGCAGCAGTTCAAGATAATCGGCAGGAATATTAATGCTGTAACTTAAATCTTTTCCGTAACGGATTTGTTGTAGAAAAAGGTACGACCGTGTAAAATCGAGTTCCCTGGAAACGGTGGCAACGGGTTGTTCAATGGTTTCCAAAACATAGCGGTAAATGTGCGAAAACTCATCGATAAATTGTTGTGC
>JAAYJR010000026.1 GCA_012522835.1 Bacteroidales bacterium | reverse complement strand
CAGCCATCAATGCCGATGCAAGCCTGGAAGCCAATGTAAAGACTGAGTTTTTTAACCTTGTTAATGATATTACTGCCTATACAATCGTCAGCGGGGTACTGAACATTACGGTAAATGGCAGTACATATGAACTGTTTTTTGGGAAGGGGTCCAGTGGTAAACATTATCAGAATATGTTGATTATCAAGGAAGGAGAAACAGAAATTGATCATATAGGATCTGCCACAACCCAACAGGAGATCCTTCAGTACCAGAATGGATTTAATCTTCTTCAAAAGGTCGTTAATAATGAAACTGATATAAAATTTAAATCTCCGGTCCGCAACCCCCAGATAGCAAACCTTAATAATGTAGGGACAGACCTTCAAATGAAACTTAATCCTTCGCTTACAATTACCAAACGTATTATCAGTCAGATTAAGGTTTGGAACGGGACAGAGATGAAACCCATAGATGAACTGAAGCCTGTAATGGCTTGTCCTGAATTCAAAGATCCGGTTTATGAGCAGTTAAAAAAATTATCTCAGGACTTTATCCTGCCCAATGTGGAAAAATTACCGCAGGACTCAATTACCATTCTTCAAACCAACCAAAGATTTATTGAGTCATATATGGCCGGCCTTAACCATGAAATGGCCAGGGAACTTCTCTGGAGGGAATTTCCTACTGATCAGCGCGGAACCAGTTTCCGACAGTTTTGGGATGTACGGGACAACCTCTTTGAGTCAGATCCGGAAAAGCAATTTGACATTAAAAAAATGCACCTGTGGAATAAAGACCTTGGAAGTAACAGGTCAAGGTCCTGGAATGAGAGCGACCCTCAGGATGACGGGAATATTGTGCTGGTAGTGCGCGGGCAATTGCTGCTGAAATATCCTAACACAATGGTGTACGCCCAAAAAGCAGCTTACGACCCTGATGACCCGGCCAAACAAAGGATCCTTACACCCGATACCGAAGCGAATATCCGTTATCCGTTATTTTCTGCAGAACTGGAACCCGATATTTTTCTTTTCGGTTTCGACCTTACCATCGATCAGATTAGGGGTGATAGAATTCAGAACAGTAATTCAAATACGGCCTCGGCAAAACCGGGATGGTTCTTTGTATTTAAGGAAAGACCCGGACAAATCAAGTTCGGACTCGATAATTACACAGATGAACTGGGCGATGAATCGGGCATGCCAACGAACAGCTTCCCCGAGACATGGAATGATCTTACCTGGGAGCACCTTGTCAGTGAAAAAGAGGATCTGAAAAATTATTGTATCCGGTTCAATAAAATAGTGAATGTAACGAATCCTGATCCGGATGAACCACTCCCCGAATGGGGAAGTAATGCAGCCGATATGGCTTCTATTCTCTACCAGAATCCGGTCATTTTTGCCCGTCATTCTGCCGAAATGCTCCCTGAGGAATAAATTGAATATGAAAAAAGAATGTTGAATATGACTGATACAATTACAGCCAGACAAACAGATAAAAAGCTCGAAGGAATTCGTCAGACAGTTGCAGCAAAAAACGGGAAAATTCCGTTTCTTTTGTTGCCGGTCAGGATAGAAGCGCGGTTTATGAAAGTGGATAAACCTGTTGGAGGTGCCGGAGGGGGCGTGTATGAGAAACTCCTGGAACGAATGAGCGTTTTCAGCCTTGAAATGGAGAAAGATTTACCACGTATGCCTTTAGCGGGAGTACCGGGATATTTTAAAGTCGTTACAAAGGAACTGAAAGAAATCCGGATCGAAATTGGAAATTTGTCCGGAATCAGCCGCCAGCAAAAAGAATGGCTGGCTTATTCAGCAAAAACAATAAAAGATAATCTGGATAAAAAAATAAATCAACCCCAGCCTCCGCGGATCGAACCAGTTAGAAAGGAGTTGCAAAATGAGCTTTCTTCTCTTTTAAAAGATGTGGAAGGGAAAAAACCCCGGACTGACAACTCTTTTAAAGAGGCCACAAAATATTTAGCAGAATTAAATGCCCTGAATCAAAAATTTAAGAATATCAGAGATGGGAAACTGCCCTACACCAATCCGAAGAATAAAAAACAGCTTTACAATTATATAGAAAAATTACAGGATCAACTGGAACAATTCTACCGTTCATATGACGATAAGGTTAATGGGATCAGAAGGATAAAAAACAACCAGTTCGACCGCATTGTGAAGGTTCATCAGGAACTGAAAGATACCCTGCATTCTTTTCCTGAAAATTTGAAACAAATACACAACGACCGGGCATGGATGAGCTTTACAGCCAAAATATCCGGTCGCCAGCTTGAACTTCAGAAAGGTGGAATGAATCACTTTGACAAAGTAATTTTGACAAAGCTGAAATTTGTCTCCGACATTAAACATGTTTCCGTTACCGAGCTTTTTTACCAAAGCCTGCGTACCTGGATGGAACTGGAGCGTTTCAATACAGCCAAAAAACCCAAAAAACCAGCTGAAATAACAAAGTTTAAAAACCAGCTTCAAAGCAGGATGGATAACCTGAAGGTTATGACTGAAAAAGTAGTGGAATGCGATGAAGGGCAGTTGGAACAAATTGATAAATTTTGGGACCGCCTAAATATATCACTTAAAGTGTTTGAAGAAAAAACAGAGGTAAGCAGGCCAGGCAGAAGCAGTTCTCTGCCGGGACGGAATTTTAGCCTTAATGTAACTGAAAGAATTAATGTACCTGCCAGACTTAAACTTCTCCTGAAGCCAAAAACAGGAAACCGGACGATACTAAACAGTCTGGCATATGCCGAATCGCAGAGTTTCTTTTATAAAGCCGATGAAAAGATAGGGATAATGATCGGCCTGACAAGTGATAGTACCATCGATGAGAATGAATTAAAAAATAGTCTGAGACAACTTGCCAAAGATTTTTCTGTTGCCGGCAGAAAAAACCTTCCTGTTTCACAAAAGCAATACGACAAAACTAAAGGCCTTCTGAATAGCTTAACACAAAAACTTCAGCAAACAGGAATGGTCAACGACCCGGAAATGCGAAGGACTATAGATATTATCAGAAAAGGGTTGGATTCCGGGAGTATCCTCACTGATAACAGTAATGCTAATATTAGTGATCGTCCTATAATAGTTACCAGGCCTGCCAAACAGCAAAATGAACTCTGGGTACGCATTTTCCCGGATGACATTCATGTGAATGTCCATGAGAAAGACCTTACTGCTGAAGAAGTAAAAGAAGGAAAATTGTACTGGATGGCCTGGTGGGCGGCAAGCGATAACAAAGATATGGAATTGGGGGCATGGAAGGCATTAGTGCTTAGCCATGGAAGTTCCCGTGCTGCATGGATTGCCAAAAAGCTGGATCCTAAAAAGCTAAGGTCAAATCAACTTTTATTAAATAACAAACCAGGTAAGGCTATCCTGGAGGCTGTCCGTTTTACAACAGATGCAGCAAAAGTTTTGGAAAATGTAAAGGATGACGCGGCAAGCGAAAGTATTTTTGATGTTTTTGACAGCAACCAACTTATTCAACAGATCTATCTTGTTAACCGCCGTCTGACAGATATTGAATTTGAACAAGCTGCATTTCTGCAACAGGAGTTAAGTGAATTGCACCGTCTGGAAAATAAATTGCTCATCCTGCAAAATAAGATAAATAATGCCTCTTCGGGAGTATTGGCAGGACATTCCAACGAGTGGAACGATGTACAGTCTGCCTTTACCTTATATGGTAAATTACAGGAACATTTTCAGGCAATTGAGTCATTGGATACAAACCATTATTTAGATCGGCTTAATAAAAAGCTTAATTTTCCCAATGTAAATCAAAAGTCGGGCGACTGGACGGTTGCGCCCCACAGCAGGGTACTGCCAAATCATTTTGTGGTACTTACCCTTAATGGAAATGAATACAGTCACATTGCAGTGGGTAACCCTGTTCCCGACAATCTCCATTTAGGCCTTGACCCTTCAAAATTTGAGTTTGACAATGATTCAGATAATCCTTACCAGCTGGATTCAGACGGTAATTTGCAAGTAGACGCAGGGATGAAATGGATGGTTGATTTTGGGGAAGCGGTAAAAAAAGGAATGGGCCTGAAAATTCCAATTACACAGGAAGAATCAGAAAAAGGATTTGATCGTGTATTGGTAATTGGGATTTCTGACAAAAAGCAGTTGGAAGACAAACGATTACTGGAAGAACTGATTGAAAACCACCATTATGCACCCCAGGGGATGAGCTTGCTTTCTGTGGGAACGTCTACCAATAACACTTCTGATGAAGTATCGGGATACAGCAGCCTTGATGACAATCCGGAGGAAAGTTACCGGATAGAAATGGGAGAGGAACTTTTTTCAGTTAATGAGAACCACCAATTGCAAAAATCTGATGGGAAGCGTCTGGCTGATGCTTTGGGAATAGATCCCGGCGTTTTGCAGCACCTTGCCAACAGTGAAGGTAAACAGATAAGTCATGCCTCTGCCATGCACCGCTCTCTTTGGCATGCTACCTTTGGCGATTACATGGAGTCCGGCTGGGATTATGTTTTTACCTATGATAATATTGAAAGAGTTTATCAATATTTCAAAGAAGATGTTATTGCACGGGGCATTTTACCGAGTATCCGCGTGGGGTCCCAACCTTATGGAATTCTTCCTGTTACAGCTTTTTCAAAAATAAAATTTCACCAAAGCTGGAATGACCAAAACCTGCCGCCACTCACTAAAGATCAGGTTGGTAATCCCTCTCCCACCGTACTTAATCATCTTCAGTTGCGTTTTGACATACGGTTAAAAAAATTACTGTTATTGTTAAAGGAGCATTGGACTGAAATTCAAAAGACTCATGTCAAACACGCCTATAACCTGCCGGCAGAAGGAGATGAAGGCGATTTTGATACACTTCCGGGCCCGCAGCAGCATTTTATGGAAATGCTTGGCTTACAGGCTACATCAACAGAACATTATTTCCGTTACGGTATCAACATAGCTTATCGTGGTCCCGATCCGGAAGATCTGGGATTTTCAGTCAATTATACAGAAGGATCCTCATACGGGCCGGTTAAGTTACAGCAGATGTTTTCTGATGTCTTAAAGGAAGGCTATTTTTATAAGTCCTATCTTTTTAATGATGAGCAATCGCCCAGTACTATTTCGAATATTCAGGCTACAAATGTTGCCAACCGGATCTCAACACAATTCTCAAAATCGAGGATTTTCAAGTCACGTTTCCTTGACAAGCATACTACCATAAGCGGGTTCATAATTGATTCCCGGGAACTTTCTAAAATAAATACTATTGAAAAGAATATAAACGGAGCCAGTTACATCCAATGGTTGCTGAGAGAAGCAGACAGTTTATACGATATTCTGGAACGTAATAATTTTGAAATTTTGCCTTCCAATTCCATGCTATTTCTTTTGTTAAGGCAATCTTTGTTATTGGCCTATCGCGAAGCTGCGTTGCACATCATGAAGGAGGAAGGATTTTTCTCTGAAGATTTTCAGCGCCTTATAGGTGCCAGCGACCGTTTTCGTCTGTTTAATTCCGCAATTAATAAATTCGTTTATACTAGCAAATGGACCTTCCTTTTCCGTGATCCCAAAACCTTTAACGGGCTAGAAGGAATTAATTTTTCTGTTAAAGAGGACGGAACACCCAATCTGCTTTTTCAACATCTGGGCAACGGAGAACGCTCATTAGCCGATTTTTTACTCAACAAAAGCAATCTTTTCAACAGTTACTTCCGCCATCAGGCACTTCAAAAATACCGTGACCGGGTTGACGAGATCCGTGATGCAATGGCTATACTGGATACAATACCAACATTCGAACTCAATCAGCTTTTGGCAGAGCACATGGACTTATCAAGCTATCGTCTGGATGCCTGGATTTTGGGACTTGCCAATCGTCGCCTCAGAGATCATCGGAAAGACGGACAAAACAAAGGTATCTTCCTTGGCGCCTATGGCTGGCTGGAAGACCTTCGCCCAGGCGGTAAAAGAGAAGAAGCTGAGCATCTGCCGGATGAACTGATGCCTAAAGATAAGTCACCAGTATATACTGATGCAGATAACGAAGGATATATTCACGCTCCTTCCCTGAACCAGGCACTTACGGCTGCAGTATTACGAAGCGGTTATACAGCCAGTCGTGAAAGTATTGGCGACCTGGAAAACCAAATGGCCGTTAATTTGAGTTCCCGCAGAGTCAGACAAGCTTTGCAATTAGTTGAAGGGGTTAACAATGGCCAGTCCCTGGGGGCTGTTCTCGGTTATCAGTTCGAGAAAGGATTGCATGAAAGATATAATATTGCCGAGCTGGATCGCTTTATTTATGGTTTCCGTCGTAAATTTCCTTTGGTTGTTCCCATTGAAGTTACAACAGACGAAACAGAAGATAACCCTCAGATAAACGTGGTTGACGGGTCTGCTCTGCTGGAAGCAATAGAAAATTATATTGATACAGAATTAAGGGACCAAAATACCGATGCATCTATTTATGAAGTGCTTTACCCCTTGCCATTTGATCGTTGGCCAGGTTTTCTTACTGATATTGTGGATGAAGGTCTGGAGCCCGGAGATAACCGTGCTGTAATTTTACGGGCAATTGCCCGCGAAATCGACCGAATTGGCGATTCTATGGATTCACTTGGTGATCTGGTTATCTCAGAAAGTGTTTACCAGGTCGTTCAGGGAAATCATGTACGTGCTGCAGCAGTGGTGGAAGCACTGGCAGGTGGAAAATCTATTCCTGAGTTGCAATTTATAAATACCCCGCGTACAGGAGTGGTAGTTACACATCGCGCTATCCTTCATTTTGACAGGATAGAGACTGCCAGCGCAGCTGCTCCGGCAGGCTGGCCTTCCACACTCACACCACGGTCAAAAGCAGAGCCTTCACTGAACAGCTGGCTGGGATCTGTATTGGGGCCGGCCAGTCACATTCACTGTCTGGCTATACATGAAGCATCCGGCACCGGATCACCTGTGGACCTGACTTTTGATGGACTTGGATTGCAGCCCATAGACCTGCTTTTTATGCTGGGATTTAATCCCGAACAAGGTAGCAGTGAGCTGGATAACCGGGTAGTCTGGAAAGTTAAGCAGGATTATGCCATAAGTGCGGAAGACAATCTGCGGATTAGTTTTAAAGAGAGGATTCCCGGATGGACAAAGTCTGATAAGACAATATACGAGATTACTCCGCTGATACTTCAGTTGCGTGACCTGCTTGCCGACGTCAGATATATAGATGCTATCGACCTAAAGATCCCGGATGACGAGCCTGAAGCTGATAATCCGGAAAGGTTGGTGACAGATGATCTTGAAACAAGAGTTAATGAAGCAGAAACGGCTTTCCGCGATCTTGCCAATGAAGCACAAAGCCTTATTGATACCGATTATAAAAATGTAAATATTGAAACAGCAACCTTTACTGAACAACAACGCAGTAAACTTCGTGATTTGCTATTCGGTTTATCTTATTACAGTGATTCCGGAAGTATTCCTGCACCAACACTGGAAACAAGTGATAGCGTAGGCCGGGAATTATTGAAAAAACTTATTACCTCTGTGCGGACAGCTCAGAAAAGTTTAGTCGCTGTCGATGCGCTGAAAGCCAAATTTGCAGGGACAAAATCTGAAAAACAAAAAGCAGAAATTCTGCTTTCAACAGGGAAAAAGATATTTGGCAGGAATATGGTCATGCTTCCTCATTACAGGCCGGAAAACAAGACCTCCATTAGTCAGCAACTTAATCTTGCGCCCGACTCCGGCTTATTGCGTCACCGGATGGATCCTCATGTGCTTAGTGACTGGATGCAGCGTCTGGCAGATATCCGTCCGGCCTTGTATGCCTGGGATATGGGTTCAATGTTAAGTGAAGCCTTTGGTACTCAATTCTCTGACTGGCAACCTGTTCAATTCCCTTATGCCGAAGGAGACTATTGGCTGGGTATTGAATATCCCGAATCCTACTCACCATCGGGAGATTATCTTTCTTTAATACTCATTGATTCCGGCAAACTTACCGGTCCGGGAGACGTTAAAGCCGGTATTATCATTGATGAATGGACAGAGATCATTCCGAATAAGGAAGAAGTTACAGGTATAGCTTTTCACTATGACCAGCCTGATGCCATGCCTCCTCAAAACCTGCTACTTGCAGTAAATCCTGATGTCAGCAATAAATGGGCCTGGGACAATCTCGTTCATATCCTGAATGAAACTTTTGATCTGGCAAAAATCAGAGCTGTTGAACCCGATCATATTGAGAAAAGTGAATTCGCACAGGTATTACCGGCAGTGATCAGCGAAGTAGCTCCTCCCAATATGCGCGAATACGATGATGAAATTGACGATACTGAAGATAAACCATTTTCAAATCCATTGGGCACACAGGTGGTCATGGATTTCGCAGATAATTTACCTAAAAATGAAGATTAATTGAATAAATATGCCTGCAAGATTTGATTACGGAACCTGTGAACCTTTCCGCGCCTGGAATCGCGTTGAACCTCGTGTCAGGAAAGAAAATTTCGATCGTGCTTTGCGTTGTGAGATCCATGATCCTTTGTGGATGCTTACAAGGCAGTGGCAATTTGGCGAGTACAAAGGAGAAGATACCAGCTCGGCAATATTTGCCAAAACATTATTAAAATCAAGTAAGCTAACCAATTTTAAGGCTTATAAAGGCACTCCGCAAGCCTATAAGGACGATATACCCCTTGAGGTTATTGTGGAAAGCGAACCTCAAAAACAGGATTTACGGAAAGCTATGCAGGCAGGGAAACGATGGCTGAAAATACTGCAAATACTGGGTCAGGAATACAACTCCATACCTGGTCATCTTAATCCATTCTCCTTAAGTGATTACCGTGAGAAGTTTATTGATTTGTTCCCTTTCGTGATGCCCGACATGCCCGCCCCCACAGAGATAAGCAATAATCACGCACTTGATATCCAAAAGAGCAAACTGCTCAGTAATCAAAAACTTTTATCTTTCAGTGCAGCTTTGCAGGGCAGGGCTATTGATGGTATGGCAATTTATTTGGTTGTCAGGAATAATTCAGCAGCTGCCAGAAACTGGCGGATCCATACAGAACACGAGGATCTGCTTGAAAATGCTGCCAACCAGTATAAGGGATGGATAGAAAATAATTTTGCAAGTGCAACTAGTTTGGACAGTGCCTGGAATTCCCGGCAACTGGAATATCAGTTTTCTGTTTCAGCTCCGACTCATGAGGGTGGTCATACAGTACTCGCAGCAGACGAATACTACCATGGCCATCTTGACTGGTATGTTTTTGATGTCGACGGGAATGTTCCCAACACTTCCGGATTGCTAAACACTCCCGATTCAGTTCGTGCCGAAGTACTTAAAAAGAAAGTACATACCTTTATCCCTTCACCTGCAGAATTTGGAGGTATGCCCAATTCCCGGTGGTGGGAGTTTGAAGACAGCAAAGTCGATTTAGGCAATATTACTGCCGACACTACTGACCTTGCTAAGATTATTCTCTCTGAATTTGCCCTTATTTACGGGAACGATTGGTTTGTTCTTCCCTATCCGGTTGAGGCGGGGAGTATTATGGAGATTGAAGGTATTCTGGTTACTGATGTATTTGGTCAGAAAACGCTGGTTAAACCTGCCCGGCAAGGCCTTACTGACGACTGGGAAGCCTGGGGATTGTTCAACCTGAGTCCGGTAAGAAAGGGAGTTGATTTGCCATCAATAAAACCTGATACACGCCTGTTCCTTCCTCCTGTAACAAACAAAGTAATGGAGAGTGAACCTGTTGAAGAAGTCCTGTTTATCCGCGATGAGATGGCCAATATGATTTGGGCGGTTGAAACAAAAATCCCTGATCTGCTCAGCCGCAGTCAGGATGGACATATTGCAGCCAACGAACTAACCAGGTTATGGCTGGATCTTCAGGGTATTGATCCGGATGCCGATCCTGAATTAGCCAAAGAAGCTGTCTATAAATACACCCTTGGTAATACGGTACCCGAAAACTGGATTCCTTTCATCCCTATTCATAAGAAAGACGGACAAAACCGTGCTGTGCGCCTACAGCGTGCATCCATGCCACGATTATATTTTAAAGAATTTCAACCGGTTCGGCCCCGTACAGAGATTCTTCGTCCCGGAATGAAGGACGATCCGGGCCGCAAGGTATCTCCATTTGTTAACCCAAGCCAGGAAGAACAGCAGTCTCCATATTATATAAACGAAGAGGAGATCCTGCACACTGGTATAATAATTAAATCTGCTTTTCAACGCACCAGGTGGTACAATGGGAAAACATTTAACTGGTATGGCCACCAAAAATTGATAGGCAGAGGACAAGGTTCAAGCGGCCTGGCTTATGATATTCTTGAAATGGTCAGGAAGAGCAAATCAGCATCTGCTTAAATTTTATTAGTTTCAGACTTCTACATTTAAAAAGAAATCTTCATGCGGCCGACAGGAAATTGTCTCCGAAAAATTTTTTGTTTATTAACCTGAGCACCAGGACTGTAAATTTTTCTCAGATTTTTTCTCTGAATGTTGATATTCTGTATTAAAAGAGTTATATTTGATATGTGATCCGCATTGTAGAAGCAAGGCTGTCTTTGAAACAGTTAGGTGATCCACTAATAGATAGATTTGACAAGCGTCCTCTAAATTGGTGTAACTTATAAATGAATTTTAACTTTAGTCCACTTCCACTCCTATTTATGATTGCAGGCTCTGCAGGAAGTGGGAAAGGCCGTTTTCTAAAATCCTTAATTGATCTGAAAGCACAAGTAATTGACCTGGAAAAGTTAGCTTGTCATAACGGGTCAGCATTTGGAAATCTTTCAAACACAAAACAACCAAGTCGAATCGAGTTTCATACAGAGCTTTTTAAAAAATGGGAAAGAATGGATCCGTCACGTCCGGTTTTTCTTGAAATGGAAGGCCCGTTTCTGGGATCTGTTGATATACCCGATTCACTTTATCAGCAAATGATAACATCTCCTGTAATTTATTTGAAAACCGATTTTAATCTTCGCGTATCCAATATCATTGAAGACTACAGTAATAATCCTAAACAAGAGATTGTTGATTCCCTGGAAAAATTAAAACCAAGAATCGGTGTAAAAGCCTTTGCCACCTGCCTGATTTTACTTGATACGGGAAATCTCAGTGAGTTAGTAAAAATTTTGCTTGATTATTATGATCAAACCAGGACATATCAGGTTGACAGGTCAAAGATCATTCTGCAATTAACAATAGATAAACCTGAATATCCTGAAAAAGCGAAACAGATTATGGAATTTTGTAATAGTAGAAATAGAATTTCTTAAATATCATTCTAATTCTCCTTTCTGTAATAGACCGGGATGATGTTAATCTTAATTTTCGGGCAATTGTGAACTTAATCAGGTTTTTGATTTGTAAATTTATATTGATTTTACTTCGTTGTGTAATTAAACCTGCAACAAGTGGAACAACCACAAAAATGATTACGCTGGTTATCAGAGTGTCATAAGGAATCGCAATATTGGTAATTCCGAGCAATAAACCCACAATTGGCACAAAGGCTACCAGAATTATCAGGTCGTTAACTGACACCTGTACTAAAGTATAATTAGGATCCCCGTCGGTCAGATAGCTCCAAACAAAAACCATGGCCGTGCAGGGTGCAGCTCCCAGAATAATGGCACCGGCAATATATTCCCCTGCCAAAGCCGGGTCAATCCATGCAGAATATAGTTTTGAGAAAAATATCCAGGCAAAAAACGCCATAGTAAAGGGTTTAACAGCCCAGTTGATAATTACGGTCCATACAACCCCCTGTGGCTTTTTGCCTACCTGTTTAATGCTGGTAAAATCAACCTGGAGCATCATGGGATAAATCATCAGCCAAATCAGAACGGCAACAGGAATATTGACCCGGGCAATTTCGAGGTTATTGATAACTTCAATTCCATCGCCCAAAAGGGATCCCAGGCCGATACCTGCAAGTATGCAGAGAGCTACCCAGATTGTTAAGTATTTTTCGAAAAAACCAATTCTTTATTTGTGTTTTTCCATTTTGATCCTTTGTTTGCAGTTACGGTAATGCTGAAAATTCCGGTTCCTGCTTGTTTGAAATTTTCAATTTCATTTTTCTCCAGATAATTTATAAGAATTGTATTGGGAATGCCAATGGATTTCTCCTTTTTGATTTCTATTTGCGAAAATCCCTGCTCTTCAATAATTTTAAGGTATTTTG
>JAAYJR010000391.1 GCA_012522835.1 Bacteroidales bacterium | reverse complement strand
GTTAAAAAACATTAACTAAAACAAATAAAAAAAAAAAGAATTGAAAGAAAAAAACGATTCGTTCAAAAAATTTTTAATATTACCAATTAATTTTCTGTTTTTCTTGAAAAAATTAACATTCATTAATCTTATACAGGCACAAAACCTTAATTAAAAACATTTTATTCAAGTTTCAAAAATTAACATATAATCATGAGGATCAAATGAGGTTACGACCAAACCAACTTCAAAGGAGGGGAAAATTATCTAACTATTAATTTGACAGAATAATATTTTGCAATTTGTGCAGTTATAAACATTTTGCTACTACAGGATATCATATAATCCGGAGAGAGCATTTATTGAAAATACCTTATTCCGGTTATAAATCCGGTCACAATCCAGAGGGACAGGGCGATTAGCCGAAGGACAAAAATATACAGCATCAACACCAAAATTTAATGCTCCCTCTATATCACTCTCCCAATCATCACCCACCATTATACTTTTCGTTTTTCTGGCATTAGCAGATTTTATGGCATACTCAAAAATCTCTCTTCCCGGCTTTGGCGCTTTTATATCTTCTGAGATATATATGCGCGTGAAATATTGCGACAATCCTGAATTTTTCAGCTTATCGGTTTGCACCTCTTTAAATCCATAAGTTATAATAAATAACAGATATCCTTTCGACTTTAAATATTGAAGTACCCGGGATGCTCCGTCTATAAGATTCTTCTGTTTAGGAATTTCAGACAGGTAAAATGAATCCATCTCCAAAGGGTCAACGCCATTAATCTCCAACCGGTCAAATGTCATGGAGAAACGAAGCCTCTGAAGTTCCTTTTTTACCAGCAGTTTTTTCCTGTAATCACTCCACAACAAATCATTGATCTCAGTAAATACATCGAAAAAATTCTGATAATCGGGATATTGACTCTCAATTTTAAAATTAGAATAAGCTATTTTAAGCGCAGCAAATGAGTTCGCCCTGAAATCCCACAGGGTATTGTCCAGATCAAAAAAAATATGTGTATATCTGTTGATAGTCATTTCGTGTTGATCCTTCGGGAAAGGAATTAAACATAATCCATAATTTTCCCGGCTATCTGCAACAGTGAAATCTCAGCCAGTTTTGTCTGATATTTGACTGAAATCAGCCTCTCCTCGGCATCCAGTAGGCTCTTTTGCACCTCGCGCAGTTCAAGTCCGGAGAGTGCCCCTAACCGGTAACGTTCGAGAGCAATTTCGAGGTTTTCTCTTGCAACATCCAGATTTTGTTCCTCCATTTGCACCAGGCGCAGGTTATTTTCATAGGCATAATATACAGTTAGCAGCTCGGCTTTAATATCCTGCTCGATCTCCTGAAACCTGTAATTTTTATTTTCAACCTCAATAAGTGCATTAACTTTTTCTCTTCTGCGGTTATATCCGTTAAAAATATCCATTCCAAGTGTAATTCCGTAATTAAAAGCTCTGGTTTGCTGATTGCTAATAGCGAGAGCACCATAATCGCTTATAGTACCGGTCCCGTATCCCCGGTAATTAAAATTATAACCGGATGAAAGGTTAAGATAAGGATATGACCGTGATGCAATCAACTTATAATCGAGTTCTGAAATGATCTGGCTCTTTTTTGCAATTTGCAATCCTGTATTAAAGTTTTGTGTTGATTCAAGCAACTCATTATACAGCAGGTCCGGATTGAATACAATAGAGGTATCATTGAGGGTAATCCTGTCTTCGATGTTTTCCAGGGCCATTAGTTTCTTCAGCCTGACCTCCGACTCCAGTATAGCTTCATTCTGCCGGGCTAGCCTGGAACTATCCTCGTTAAGATAAACTATTGACTGCAGCAGTTCGAGTTTAGAAGAGGCCCCCAACAGATAGCGGTGTTCATCAATTCTCACTCTTTCACGTGAAAGGGAGACCGCATATTCCATATTATTGAAATAGTTTAGTTGCTGAATATGATAATAATACTCTGCAACTATCTGGGCTACAAGATTTTCCATCGACATTTGTGTATTTAGCCCGCCTACCTGCCTAAGTTCATTCAACTTTTGATATGTTGTTTGAATGTTGAACCCCCTGAATAACGGCATATCAAGTGTTACTCCTGCAGATCCCGTAGTGTTGTGAATCCCTTCAGATATATTCCGGCTTCCGTTATTCATATTCTGGGTAGTTGTAGTGACATTACCTCCAAACCTGTTGGTTGTAGTCACTGCAGGCAAAAATCCGGCATTACCCCGGGTGTAATTATTATCTGTTATCTCTTCCTGGTTACGGGCTATTTTAACGGCAAAATTTTGCTCCAGGCCTGTAACAACACAGCGACTCAGATCATATAATTCCTGAGCCCGGATATTTTCAGAAAACACCAGTAACAGCAAAATCTGAACAATCCTTCGTAAATTATATAGTTTATTGAACATCATCAGAAGCAATCTCATTATTATTTTTTGAATTTGTTGTTTCACTTGAAACCAGCAGGTAAATGCCCGGCACCACATATAATGTCAGAAAAGTAGAGATCAGCAATCCCCCGACAACTGCCGTACCCATGGCAACCCTGCTCTGCGCCCCGTCCCCGAGTCCCATTGCTAGAGGCAGAATACCAAGTATTGTTGACAGACTGGTCATAAGTATTGGCCTGAAACGGGCAGCTGCAGAAAATTTTATAGCCTCCCGCTTTGTCATTCCGGCTTCCTTTCTCTGGTTGGCAAATTCCACGATCAATATTCCGTTCTTGGAAACAAGTCCGATCAGCATAATGATCCCGATCTGACTGAATATATTCATAGTAATATTGAAATACCACATAAAAACAAGTGCGCCGGTAAGGGCCAGGGGAACTGTCATCATAACAATTATGGGATCTTTAAAGCTTTCAAACTGTGCTGAAAGAACAAGAAAGATAAGTACGATTGCCAGTATAAATGCAAACATAAGGCTGGAGGAACTTTCAGAATAATCTTTTGAGTCACCGTCGAGGGCAGTCCGGAAAGTATCGTCCAGTACTTTATCTGCAATTTTATCCATCTCTTCAAGACCTTCACTTATAGTTGTTCCTCTGGACAAATTAGAAGATATAGTTGCTGATACGAACCTGTTATACCGGTAAAGCTGAGGTGGCGCTGTTGATTCATTAAGAGTTACAAAATTATCCAGCTGAACCATCTGTCCTTTGTCATTTCTGACATATAATGATTTCAGATCGAGTGGTTTATTCCGGTCCTGCCTTGCCAGCTCACCAAGTATCTCATACTGTTTACCATTCATTATAAAATACCCGAACCTCTGTCCGCTCAGTGCCAACTGAAGAGTCTGCCCTATATTCTGGGTTGAGACACCAAGCAGGTTAGCCTTATCCCTGTTGATCTCAATTTGCAATTCAGGTTTTGTAAATTTAAGGTTCACATCAGGCATCACGAATATCGGATTATCATTTACCTCTGCCATAAACTGAGGCAAAACTTCCCTCAACTT
Source organism: Bacteroidales bacterium (assembly GCA_012522835.1). GTDB lineage: Bacteria > Bacteroidota > Bacteroidia > Bacteroidales > Prolixibacteraceae > JAAYJR01. The sequence continues at coordinate 9,214 of JAAYJR010000391.1, read as the reverse complement.
ATCGATTCTGGGGGCCTGAAGCACATATTGTATTGGCGGCCGGGCACGCCTTCCTCCAAAGGTTGATTGCTGCACAACAGTAGCCCTGGCTTTAGTTTTTTTGCGAAGTTCCTCTGTAAGTTCACCTGCTATTTCCTGCTGCGACCTTTCTCTTTGATCGGGATCTGTCAGAACCACCCTTACAAAGGCAAAACTGCCCCTGACCATCGCTGTTACATTTTCCCTTTCAGGAATAATCCTGTCTACCAGTGATGTAACCTCTTCGGCATAATCATAAATAAACTCATAGGTAGCCCCTTCGGGGGCTGTAATACGTGCATTCATTTGTGATCTGTCCTCCAGGGGAGCCATCTCAGCCGGAATGAGTTTCCATAACGAAAAGATTAAAACTCCTGCCAGGATCAGGATTACAAGTGATATATATTTTCTGTTTAAAAATTGTTCAAGTGAGTTCCTGTATATACTATTTAATCTGATGAAAAACTTTTCAGTAAAATTATACGCCCTGCTTCTTTTATGGTGTGTTTTCAGGAATTTTGTAGAAAGCATCGGGGTAAGTGTCAAAGCTACAAATGATGAAATGGCAACCGCCCCTGCAATAACAATACTGAATTCACGAAAAAGCCTGCCGGTCATACCTTCCAGAAACACAATAGGTATAAATACTGCTACAAGAGTAATCGTCGTTGCTATGATGGCAAAAAATATTTCATTTGAACCCTGCATCCCGGCCTCAAGAGGAGACATTCCCTGTTCGATTTTGACATAAATATTTTCCATCATCACAATTGCATCATCAACCACAAGTCCGATTGACAACACAATAGCCAGTAATGTCAGCACATTAATTGTAAACCCAGCCAGGTACATTATAAAAAATGACCCTACTAGTGATACCGGTATTACAATAATAGGAATAATTGTAGTTCTCCAGTCACGCAGAAAAAAGAATATAATTATTACAACAAGAAAGAATGCAAGGAAAATTGTATTTTTAACCTCTGTAATAGATGACCGTATATATTTAGTATTATCAAATCCGATTTCAATCCCGATGTCATCAGGCAGGTCTCTCTTTATAAATTCCAGTCTTTCATATACATCATCCACAATATCGATATGGTTTGCACCTGGCTGGGGAATAATAACGGTAGCCACCATTGGGATACCATTCATCTTCATTATACCCCGAATATCCTCCGGCCCCAGTTCCGCCCTTCCAATGTCGCGCACTCTTATCAGCTGGTCCCCCGATTGCTTAAGAATTAGATTATTAAATTCTGACGGTGTAGTCATCAGTCCGAGGGTACGAATTGTCAATTCCGTTGTATTTCCCTCTATGCTGCCTGCAGGAAGTTCAATATTTTCGCGCAAAATAGCGTTACGGACATCAAGGGGTGTCATCTGGTAGCCTGCGAGTTTGGCAGGGTCGAGCCAAATTCTCATGGCATAACGTTTTTCACCCCAAATGCCAACAGAACTAACCCCTGAAATAGTCTGGAGCTGTTCTTTAAAGGTAAGCTCGGCAATTTCAGAAAGTTCAAGCAATGATCTTTTTGGGCTTTGTACGGCAATCATCATAATAGGCTCAGCATCTGCATCAGCCTTGGAGACAGTTGGCGGATCGCAGTCACGAGGCAGATAACGCTGTGCCTGGGAAACTTTATCACGAACATCATTTGCAGCTGTTTCAAGGTCCACGGTCAGCTCAAACTCCACAGTAATGCGGCTGCGTCCCTGGCTGCTGCTTGAAGTAAGAGAACGGATTCCGGGTATCCCGTTGATAGATTGTTCAAGAGGTTCTGAGATCTGTGTCTCAATTACATCCGAGTTTGCACCGGGATAGGAGGTATCAACTGAAATTATGGGAGGATCGACGCTTGGAAATTCCCTTATCCCCAGGAAAGTCATACCAATTGCCCCGAATAATATTATAACCAGTGAAAATACAGTTGCCAGTACAGGCCTTTTTATGCTTATTGATGAAAGACTCATATTATTCGCTTACTAAATATTGATTTGTAACCAGAGTATCCAGCTGAACAGGAAGGTCATCCCTTAGTTGCAGAATGGCTGTTGTAAGCAGTGTGTCTCCGAAATTCAGCCCCTCCCTGATCTGAATATGTGATTCTGTACGTAATCCGGTATTAACTTTTCTCTCCCTGGCCTTGCCGTTATTGAAAATATAAACCTTTTCTCCTTCCATTTCAGGGATCAGCGCTTCAGAGGGTATTGAAACTGCATTCGTAATCTGCGAAAGTTCAGCCCTGACACTGGCAAAACGGCCCGGTTTCAGCTCCTCTTTAGAGTTAGGATACAAAGCCCGTGCTACAATGGTCCTGGTATTCATATCAACCTTTGGGTCAATGGCATAAACTCTGGCCTCAAATGTTCCCGGAATGCCATCAATATTAAAGGTGATAGGAAATCCCGCATTAACCTCACCTGCATACCTCTCTGGTATTGAAAATTCTACTTTTAAGGGACTGAGTTTTACGAGCCTGACTATTTTGGTCTGGGTGGTGGCATAAGCACCTTCGCTTATCATTCTCAATCCGATAGTCCCGTTAAAGGGAGCCCGCAATTCTGTCTCGGCGATTCTTGCCTCCAGAAGCATTATATCAGCCTCCAATGCCTGAAGTTCGGTAGCAACCTGATCATAACTTTCACGGCTGATCGCATCCCTGTCGAGCAGCTGTCGCTGTCTGAACTCACGCTCCCTGGTGAGTTTCAACTGAGCCTGAATCTTTAACAGTTGCGCCTGTAAAGGCTTATCGTTGATCTTTGCCAGCAACTCTCCCTCTTTTACCCGTTTCCCTTCCTCAAAAAAGATCCCGACAACTTTCCCTGAAGTTTCAAACGACAATTCCACCTCTTCATCAGGTAAAAGCGTTGCGGTGCTGTAAATCATCTCACTCATGTCCGTCGGTACAAGAACATAACCGCTTGCAAATAATACCTGCCGGCTTCCCGGCCCCCTTGCAGATGAAGACATCATCAAAGAATCATCTTTCCTGAATAAAAGATGTTTATATTTCGGATAAAAAATAATTCCTGCCAACACAACTATCAGGACAATCGACATCGATAATCTAAAAACTGTTTTTGTAGCCACTTTTACACTTTTTAAACCCGTGAGGGAAATTTTCTTTATAACATATTTTGACTGTTAAAACATCAAAAGGTTAAATCAAAAAATGCATTTGATTAAAAATAAAGGGGCAAATATATTTATTATTTACTTATTAGTATAACACCAGGGCGTTGTTCAGCAAGAGAAAAAGACTTTTTTTCAATCCTGCGAAAAAATTCAACCGGCATGGCACCTCAAAAATTAACTGTCCACTTTAATTGCCTCAGCAGTCATATCCTCCAGGATATATCTTGCGGTCTCTACATTTGTCACATTCCGGACAGTAAATGTAAGCTTATGTCTTTTCTCCTGCATTATGCCTTTGGTTTTTCCATTTTGAACATAGCGAACTATATTCATGAACAATTGTGACTGGTAAAAGGGTGATTGCTGGTCAGAAATAAAATAACATATCATTTTACCCTCTTTCAAAAGGATCTTCTCCATACCCAGTTCAATAGCCTTCCACCGGAGTTTGACAATCTCCAGCAATTCGCGGGTTTCATCCGGTAATTTGCCGAAGCGGTCTTCAAGGTCTTTCATAAATTTCTCCAGCTGCTCTTTATTTTCAATATTATCCAGATCACGATAGAGTGACATCCGCTCTGCACTTCCGGGAATATAACTTTCTGGCAGAAGCAGCTCCATATCAGTATCTATCTGGCAATCACGTGTAAACTTTATATTTAAAAAAGCCCGGGCCTGTTTTTGATCTTCTTCTTTAAAAAGACCCTTGAACTCCTCCTGCTTAAGTTCCTGCACTGCTTCATTCAGTATGCGGTGATAAGTTTCGAAACCGATATCGGCAATAAATCCACTCTGCTCGGCTCCGAGCAGATTACCTGCCCCCCTGATATCAAGATCCTGCATAGCTATATTAAACCCGCTCCCTAACTCGGAAAATTCCTCTATTGCTTTAAGTCTCCGGCGGGCATCAGGATTTAATGTCGACAATGGCGGAGTGATAAGATAACAAAATGCTTTTTTATTAGATCTTCCCACACGTCCCCGTAACTGATGCAGGTCACTCAATCCGTAATTTTGTGCCTGGTTTATGATCATAGTATTTGCATTTGGAATATCAAGCCCTGACTCAATGATGGTTGTGGCAACCAAAACATCATATTTGCCATTTATAAAATCGAGCATAGTCTTCTCTAGTTTATGGCCTTCCATTTGTCCGTGTCCCACAGCCAGTGATGCTTCGGGAACAATCTTCTTAACAGCCTCGCTGACTTCATAAATATTTTCAATACGGTTATGAATAAAAAATACCTGCCCATTTCTTCCTAATTCATATAAAACAGCGTCTCTTATCATCTGGTCATTAAAGCCATGCACCTCAGTTATTATGGGATACCTGTTAGGAGGGGGTGTTTGAATAATTGAGAGGTCGCGGGCACCCATCAGGGAGAACTGCAGGGTCCTTGGAATTGGGGTAGCCGTCAGGGCAAGTGTATCGACATTAATTTTTAATTGTTTAAGTTTCTCCTTCACTGCCACTCCGAACTTTTGTTCTTCATCAACTATCAACAAACCAAGATCTTTAAACTTCACATCCTTGCTTACCAGTCTGTGAGTGCCAATAAGTATATCTATCTGCCCTGCCTCAAGTTTTTCAAGGGTCTGCCTGATCTCTGAAGTCGATTTAAACCTGCTTATATAAGAGATATTCACTGGAAAATCCTTCAGCCTTTCCGAAAATGTTTTGTGGTGTTGCAGTGCCAGAATTGTTGTTGGCACAAGCAATGCCACCTGTTTATTATCTGTAACGGCTTTAAATGCTGCTCTCACAGCCACTTCTGTTTTCCCGAATCCCACATCACCGCAAACTAGCCTGTCCATCGGTACGGGCTTCTCCATATCCTCTTTCACGGCAGAAGTAGCTTTCTCCTGGTCGGGTGTATCTTCGTAAATAAAAGATGCTTCCAACTCGTTTTGCAGGTATGTATCGGGAGAAAATGAAAATCCGTTTTCTGCCATCCTCAATGCATAAAGCGAAATCAGTTCCTTAGCTATATCCTTTACCTTAGCTTTGGTCCTGTTTTTCATCCTCTGCCATGCACCGGTACCCAGCTGGTTAAGAGTAGGTTCGCTACCCTCTCTGCCTTTATATTTTGTTATCCGGTGAAGTGAATGGATATTAACCAGCAGGGAATCGTTATTTTTGTATACCAATCGTATTGCTTCCTGCATTTTTCCATTTATCTCTGTACGGACAAGCCCTGCAAATTTTCCTATGCCATGATCAATATGAACAACATAATCACCGGGATGAAGCTTGCTCAGCTCGGCAAGAGTAACAGCTTCGCGCCTTGCTTTGTTTGATTGCAGCTTGTATCGGTGATAGCGCTCAAAAATCTGATGATCAGTATAACAGCAAATTTTCAGGTCATTGTCAACAAATCCTTCGTTAAGGGTGAAACTGACCGGATTAAATTGAACTTCTGCTTTAATATCATGAAAAATAGACTGAAGCCGCTCAATTTGCTTTTCCTGGCTTGAGAGCAGAAATAATTTGTAACCAGAAGTTTGATACTCCTCCAGGTTTTTGCCAAGTAAATCAAAATTCTTGCGGAAAACCGGCTGGCGGGAATTTAAAAATTTAAGTATAGTGCCGGGTTCAAATAAAAGGTCTGAACCCCAATCAAAAACAGTTTTTTTCTCCAGTTCCTTTTTCAATTCATCGCCCGGCACCAGAATATCCGGAGTTTGAATTCCTGACTCTTCAGAAATAACAGTCTCTTTATAAATATTATTGATCTCATTGACAAACCGGTTAAGGTCGTTCCCGAACCAGATTGTTTGTAAGGGCATAAAAGATGGAAATGATATACGCACTGCCTCCATCCTTTCATCCTGTGTATTAGGAACTAATGTTATGCTGTTTAATAACTCAGTGGATATCTGGGTATCAATGTCAAATTTTCTGATTGACTCAACAACATCTCCGAAAAAATCAAGACGTACCGGAATATCAGATGAATAGGAAAAAATATCCACTATGCTGCCCCTGACAGCAAATTGGCCGGGCGAGTAAACAAAATCCACTCTTTCGAATCCAAACTCATTTAAAAATTCAGTTATAAAACCCAATGATATCTTATCGCCTATAGTGACTCTAAGTCTGTTTTTTTCGAGGTCGATTTGTGAAATAACTTTTTCGGCCAATGCCTCCGGGTAGGTTACTATTATTTTTGGAGATCTGTTTTCAGTTATATTATTAAGGGTTTCTGTTCGTTGAACTATGTTCTCCTGTTCCGGCCGGCCATATTGCACAGATCTTTTAAATGAAGATGGAAAAAAAAGAGTAACATCTTTTAATCCAAGATTATTAAGATCATCATAAAGGTATGCTGCACCCTCCCTGTCATCTGCCATAATGACCAGCGTATGCCGTGCCTCTTTAAATATAACAGCAGCAAGAACAGATTTTGCAGAGCCAACAAGTCCTTTCAGGTGAATCTTTTCACCAGGAGGGCAATTCAGCATATTAATCAATTCAGGTATATGCTTATGCCCGCTAAAATATTTCAGAAAAACTTCAGGTTTCAATTTTTACCTTTGTGTTTAAAGGTTTTATTTCAACCATTAAATGTTTTTTAGGTATTGTCTCGTCTTTTTTTACATGTATCCTGACTATTTCACCATCAAATGGCATCCGCACCTGATTTTGCATTTTCATTGCCTCCAGGAGCAACAATGTTTCACCCTCTTTAACCTTATCTTTCGGTTTTACAAAAATATCTATCACGGTACCTGGAATAAAGGAGTACAATTTATTTGGATCCGGTGACTGCCAGCTAACCCGATTGCTATATTTCCCTGTATATGTAGTCTTATATACTGTACCCTCTATGATCAGGTTTTTAAGTTCTTTTTCTGTGCTCATACAAGTAAATAATCAATTGTTTAAAAATCATCTGAAGGGATTTTTTCTCATTATAACAGTTTATTTAAAAGGTATGAGAAAAACTCATCATAAAACTATTTTACCTTCATAAACAAAAATGTTTGGCCCGTTTCCTCCTAATTCCTGTTTCGGTTAAAACCGGAACAAAAATCCACTGCTTAGGCACAATATTTTTCTACTAAAACGGGGGGATTCCATGTTTTTTATTAGGAAGAAGGACATTCTTATTCTCAGAAACCTTTAATCCGTGAAGTATCCTTCCCCGAGTATCTCTTGGCTCAATAACTTCATCAATATATCCCTGTGCTGCAGCTACATATGGATTGGCAAATTTTTCCTTATATTCCTGTATCTTTTGCTGACGCACTTTTTCAGGGTTCTCTGCCTCAGCAATTTCTTTACGGAATACTATATTAGCGGCACCTTCCGGACCCATAACTGCAATTTCTGCAGTCGGCCAGGCAAAAACGAAGTCGGCACGAAGGTGCCTGGAGTTCATTGCTATATAACCCCCGCCATAGGCCTTCCTAATTATCACCGTAATTTTTGGTACTGTAGCTTCGCTATATGCATATAATATTTTTGCTCCATGCCTTATGACTCCTGCATGTTCCTGATCGACACCGGGGAGATATCCGGGAAGATCTTCAAGGGTAACAATGGGAATATTGAATGCATCACAATAACGTATAAAACGGGCAGATTTATCAGAGCTGTCAGTGTCGAGCACTCCTGCAAGGACCATTGGCTGGTTAGCAATAAATCCTACTGTTTCACCTTCCATCCTTCCAAAACCGATAATAATATTCGGGGCAAAGTGCTCCATTATTTCAAAAAATTCCGAATTGTCGGTTATTGATTTTATTATCTCCCTCATATCATAAGGAATACGCGAGTCTCCGGGTACAATATCCTCAATTTTCTTTCCTTTACGGGGAGGTTTGGGAGGGAAAGGCATCGCTTTTGATATATTATTCCGCGGGATATAACTGATTAATTTTTTTATCTGTTCAAAACATTCCTGCTCACTAACAGCATAAAAGTGCGCATTCCCTGTAATTTCAGCATGAACTTTTGCTCCTCCCAGTTCTTCCATACTGATCTCTTCACCAAGGACTGATTTAATAACACCCGGACCGGTAATGAACATTTTAGAAATATTTTCAACCATAAATACAAAGTCTGTAAGTGCCGGAGAATATACGGCACCCCCTGCACATGGGCCAAGTATGACTGAAATCTGGGGTATTACCCCGGAGGCCAGGGTATTCCTGAAAAAGATCTCCCCGTATCCTGCCAGTGAGTTAACACCCTCCTGTATCCTGGCTCCTCCCGAATCATTTATCCCGATCAGGGGGACCCGCATTTTCAGTGCGTGATCCATTATCTTGGTAATCTTTCTCGCATGCATCAATCCGAGAGAGCCTCCGGCCACAGTAAAATCCTGTGCAAATATACATACAGGCTTATTGTATATTGTACCGGTACCTATTATTACACCATCTCCGTGAAGCACTTTGGTTTCCATGCCGAAATCTTTAGCGCTGTGCTCCACAAAGAGATCATATTCATGAAACGAGTTTTTATCCAGTAATGCAACTATCCGTTCACGGGCAGTCAGCTTGCCCATTTGGGTCTGTTTCTCTATAGCTTTGTCTCCTCCCCCTTTTTGAATTTCCCTTTTTCTTTTTCTAAGGTCGAGAACGTTACTTCTTATTGACATAAAGCATACTAATTTATAATTTTTAAAAAAGGACTATATGGTCATGTTTTTACGGGATAAAATTAATCATTTTTTCCATACAGGATTTAAAGATTTACTAACTGTAAATTCTTAATGATTATCTGGCTGCCCACCGGAAAACAATAAATGCAATGATACTGTACCCCAGGTTAGGGATCCACACAGCCAATAATGGCGGTGCACTGCCGTTTACAGCAAATACAGTCGAAATCTGCATAAACAGGATATAAGAAAAACTTAACAGTAACCCGAGTCCGAGGTGAAATCCCAATCCTCCTTTTACCTTCCTTGATGCAAGTCCTGCACCTATGATTGTCAGGATAAACGCAGAAAACGGTCCTGCAACACGTTTATGTTTTTCAAGTTCCCATTCAACAGTATTGACCCCCCTCATCTTCATTTTTTCTATCTCTCTTTTTAAGGC
>JAAYJR010000510.1 GCA_012522835.1 Bacteroidales bacterium | reverse complement strand
GTTCAGAATTAAAATTGTAAGACAAATTAACATCCTGCAGCCTCACAAAGCTCCTGGGTATATATCTTCTGGTAGTGATACCTGAAATCCTGCCACCTAATCTCTGATATCTTGCTTCCGGATTTTCAGGAAGCCAAAAATCCATACCTTCAGGAAAATTAATAGAATCCCACATAGTATCGTTGAAGGTATTGAAACTCGCGAGATCATCTGCTCCAAGGTAATATTTATCATTTCCCATGATGGAGTTAAGGAATACCGACAGTGTCCAGTTCCTGTAAGTAAATTTATTATCAATACTGAACCGGAAGGCGGGATCTGAATATCCTATTATCATCCTGTCATCAGGATAGATTATACCCGCATCTGTTCAATCTTTTATTTTATAGCTCCCTATATCTACAGTGGAAGGTATATCATCTCCTACCTGCCAGAGAGATCCGTCTGTGTAATAATGATAAATGGTACTGAGAGGCTCCCCGATAAACAACCCTTCAGAGATAAGGTCATCTTCCTTACCATCTCCGTCATTATCAAATCCCAGGAGTTCTCTCAATTCATTTCTGTTTCTGGAAAATATAAAATGGGATGACCATTCAAAGTCACTGCTTCGGACATTGATAGATGAAAGGGAGATCTCAAGGCCATGATTGTGCAGTTTACCAAGGTTATCAGGAAAAGTTTCAAACCTGGATAAACCCGGAATATCAACATTATACAGCAGGTTAGTCGTATTGCTGTTATAATAATCGACTGCTCCGCTCAAACGCTGATCAAATAAGGCAAAATCGAGTCCAAAATTCACTCCGGTAGTTGTCTCCCATTTCAGTTTGGGACTTGCAAGGTCAGTTATACTTTGGGTATAAACCGGAGTTTTACTTCCGTTTATATAATTATATCCGCCTCCTACCTGTGCCAAAGTTTGATACCTTGAGATTGTCCGGTTACCATTGGAACCATAGGATGCCCTTAATTTAAACAAATCGAAGATGCCGAGAACATCCTGCAAAAAATCCTCTTCAGATGCTACCCAGGCTAATGACAGAGAGGGGAAATCACCAAATTTATTATTCTCGCTGAAACCTGAAAAACCATCCCGCCGGTATGTTCCTGTGATCATATACCTGTTCTTGAAACTGTAAAACAGTCTTGCCATATTGTAAATACTAGCTTCCGACCATGCAGTTGAGCTTGCAGTCTGCAGATCGGCGCTTCCGGCCTGCAACCTGTTGTATCCAAGTTCATCAGAAACAAATTCCGTCGCTGTGGCAGTTGTTGAGGTGTAGTCCCTCTTTTCTGAACCGTAAACCAGGGTTACAATAACTTTATGGTCATCTGAAAAAGTTCTGTCATAAGTCAGGATATTATCATTTGCCCATTCAGATCTGATCCCTTCACTCTTGCTTCCGACTCCAAGGAAGTTATTGGCATAGTCGCGATAATAATAATGACTTGTTGTAAAGTAATTAGTGTTGAAATTCGTTTTGAATGATAATCCCTTTATGAAAGGAAGACTTATATCAGCATAAATATTTCCAAACAGATTCAGCCGCTTGTCGAAATCATCACTTTCAATATAATAGTAAGGATTCACCCTGTCACCAACACCACGTGGATTCTGAACAAGTGAACCGTCTTCATGAAAAGCCGGACAATATGGGGTATGCTGGTATATCGCCAGGGGACTCAGATTGTCACCCGAATAATCACTTGATGTTAAAAATGACTGTACCCCGATTTTAAGCCAGTCTGTTACCTCATTATCTACATTTATCCTTGCATTCCATCTGCTGTAACCCTCATTTGCCATATAACCAACCTGGTCTGTATAGCCAACAGACATAAAATAGCCACTGTTTTCTGTCCGCTTGTTAATCGACAGATCCTGATTATGGGTGTACATCCTGTCATTGGTTCCGATATCATACCAGTCAGTCACAATATTATTTTCATAAGCCCATAATTGCAAATTACTTCTGAACATTTGAGATATATCCCAGTCCGGATTGGGTTCAAGATACCCTGACTCAGGTGTGCGGCTGCCGTTTATAGCATATGCAGCTTCGATTCTCTTGACGTAATCTTCCGGACTTTCAGGTCTGAACCGTTTAGTTGGTTCCTGAAATGAATATCTGGAATTATAATTAATTATAGGTTTATCTTCGATTTTCCCTGTTTTAGTGGTAATGATAATAACCCCGTTAGTTGCCTGTGATCCGTAAATAGCAGCAGAACTGGCATCTTTCAAAATATCGATTGATTCAACATCATTAGGGTTTATATCGATCAATCTTCCTCTGAATATCACACCATCGAGTACAATTAGGGGCGCCTGGGCACCTGAAATGGAGTTTCTTCCCCTTATCGAAATTGAAGGTTCCTCACCGGCAGCATTGACCTGTCCTACGTTCAGGCCCGGAGAAGAGCCCTGAAGAGACTGCATAACAGAGATATTAGGCCTTTCTGTAATTATCTCCTGGTCAACCCTCACAACAGAACCTGTCAGGTCACTCTTCTTCATAGTGCCATATCCGATTGCAATTACCTCATCAAGTCCGATTACGTCCTCTTCCATCACAACATTAATATTTACCTGACTACCAACAACAACCTCCTGTGTCCTCATGCCGACAAATGAGAATACCAATGTTGCATCCTCCGGAATGTTTGTAATAGTGTATTCTCCGTCTGTATTTGTTATTGTACCCTGCGTGGTACCCTTGACGACAATGGTAACACCCGGCAAGGGCTGACCTCCCGGATCTGTAATTTTCCCTGTAACCATTCTGCTTTGCTGATTTGATTCAGATGAGGTTAACCTGTGGCTGTCAGATGCTCCGGCAGGGCCTTTGGTAATGACAATATCTGTATTCATTACCCTGTAAATTAATCCGGTACCTTCCAGAACCTCATCCAGTATCTCATCGACCCGAATATTCTTATAACTTCTGTTTATAACTTTATTATGAGGAAGATGCTCATTCTTATAAAAGAAATCAAATTCTGTCTGTTCCTGGATAGACTGAAATACTTGCTGTAATGTGGCATTCTTTAGCTCCAGGTCAATTTTCACCGTTTGGGAGTAACCACTGGCTGTCACATTAATAATTGCTGCAAAAGTAAATAATATGGATAACCTCATAATCAAAAATACTTTTTCCCATTTTCCCCTTTCCTGAAGAAAATAACTAATTAATAATTTTTTCATAATTTTGCTAAAATTTGGTTTAAGAATCAAATTGTTTAAATCTTTAAAACGGGGGTGTGTGGCGCATTTCCCGTTTTTTGGTAAAATTTGGTTTTTACATAGGCATTTCGTTTATATTCATACAATTAAGGTATCTTTTATATTGATATAAATTAAAATAACATTCAGGTAATCGATCTGAGTTAATCTTGCACAATTACTGTTATCTTATCAGGTTCAATAACATAATCAAACTTAACAAGTTTACTTATTACATTAAAGTGATGCTCAAGTGATTTATGCTTCCTTATTATCCCGGTAATTCGCTCATCCTCAAACTTATCTTCAGGATAATAAATTTTAACATCCCACCATCTCTCAATGATTTTAAATACCTTTGGCAATGGCTCGTTTTTACATTCATAATAGCCCTCCTTCCAGGAGGTATTAATATCCAGATCAGCTTCTCCAATCTTAATCTCTGCAGTTTCTGTATTGTATCCGGACTTCTGTCCCGGCATCAGGTCTTTTATGATATTTCCTGTCAATATCTTAACAGAGCCGCTTTCCAGTGTTGTTTCAATGATTTTACTTTCAGGATACTCACATACATTGAACCGGGTACCTGTAACTTCAACAGTATGGTTACCGGTTTTTACCAAAAACTTTTTATCTGCATCAGCTGTTACTTCAAAAAATGCTTCTCCCCTTAATTCTATTTTTCTGTTGTCTCCTGAGAAGTCCGAAGGAAATGATAACTTCGAATCTGAATTCAACCAAACATGAGTCCCGTCAGCAAGGAATATCTCTTTAACCTGTCCTTTTGTGGCTTCTACCTCTTTATATTCAACCTGTTGATTCTCTGCTTTTTCTGTAAAAAAGACTGAATGGCCCCAAAATCCTGATGCAAGAGCAATAATAAATATAGCAACGTATCGTAAAAATTCATTAACCCGGATTGTTCTTGTCTTGATTTTATCCTGCAGATGTTGCCATTGAGTTGAAGTAACCGCTTCAATACCCGGCGATGCTAATTGTGTTGAATCCCAAATATCTTTTTCCCTGAAAATCAATTTACTGTTTTCAGGATTTTCTTTTATCCATTGCAACAATATCTTCTCGTCACCGGAAGATAACACTCCTTGCAAATAGCGTTCAGTTATTACCTTGATATCGGGCATATTAATATCCTATTATAATAATGAGTGTTTTACCAGGCTTATACCCTACCTCAGATTAAAAATTAATTATATCCCTGAACTCCTCTTTGAATAATTTAAGAGCTTTTGAAATATGCTTCTCTACTCCTTTTACGGAAATATTATACTTCTCTGCAATTTCTTTATTAGACAATCCGTTAAACCGGCTTTCACAAAATACCCGGTGACAGTTATCCGGCAATTTATTTAAAACCTGAATGGCCCGGTCGCGAATATCAAACTCAAGAATACTTTTTTCTGACTGAATATAATACTGGCACTCCTCCTCCTTCAGATTCAATAAAAATCCATCAGTTCTGCAATTTTTCTCATTTAACTCTTTCAGTTGCCTGCAGCAGGAATTTTTTATTATCACAAACAGGTAAGCTGACAGGGAAGTAGTTAGTTCGATCTTTTTACGGTTTTTCCACAAATTAAAAAAGCATTCCTGAACAATATCCTTTGCTGCCTCCTCTTCTAAAAATTTTTTTGCAAAGATGTATAATGGGGGAAAATATTTTTGGAACAAACGGCGAAAAGCATTATTATCGTCATTTTTAACCTGCTTAAATAGTGACATATCGCGGTTATGATCCATCCGTCTTAAATTTCTAATTAACTATATTTAAGTGAATTATCAGCTTCTTCAGCCAAAAAATGATCCAACCTGTAAATTTACAACAATTTTCAGATTATCTTCTTCCCAGTCTGATCCATAATCAAACCTTAGCTGGTAATTCGTAAGGTTTTCTGTACTCTTTTGACAGCATCCTGCCTGCCTCATCATCATTTATCACCGACAAAGTTTTTGTGTCAATATTCAGAGTCCTGCCAAGCCTGTAAGAAATATTTGCCAGATGGATCAGTGCGCATGAATAGAATCCCTCTTCTACAGGTGCTGTAAGCAGAGAGGGGTCGTCAGCTCTGATTGCATCAATAAAATTCTGATAATGGTTACCCTCACCTTTGCCTGATGCACCGGGAGCCCTCTCTTTGCCCATAAAAGCCTGCCATGATGATACATCTTTGAGCAAATAACCTTTCGATCCATAAAAAATATTTCCGACAACATTTGCAGAACTGGTCATATAGGTATTTGTGAGTTCCACTCCCGACCCCAGGTGGTTGCCCTCCGGATTGGTCATCCAGTGCCTCACTTCAAACTGCATAATCTTTTTCTTGTCACCTCCGCCATTCTTATCAGGAAATTCAAATACCGCCATAAGCACATTAGGGGTTTCCTGATCATCGTCAAACATCATGTGCCCGCCTGTTGCACTGACTCTTTCAGGTATTGTAACTCCGAGTCCCCAACGTGCTATATCCATCTCATGAACACCCTGGTTACCCATATCCCCGTTGCCATAATCCCAGTACCATTGCCAGTTATAATGGAAACGGTTTCTGTTGAAAGGCCTCAGGGGTGCAGGACCTAACCACATATCGTAGTTTACCCTGGCCATATATGACCTGGTGAACGGGCCAATCCAAGATGAACTCCCCAGGGTGCTGGCATACTTTTCACCTTCCTGCATATAGCCGTCGGGATATTTTCCTATTGAATCGCGCCATTTATAGCAAACACCTTTTGCCAGATATACTTCTCCCAGATTACCTTCCCGCATGAACTTTACTGCCGACTGCGCACATGGATTACTCCGCTGCTCAGCCCCGTCCTGTACCACCACTCCATATTTTTTTGCTGCTTCAATTAACTTTTTACCCTCCATTACAGTATGGCAAGATGGTTTCTCAATGCTTGCGTGCTTACCTGCCTGTATTGCCAGGATACCGGCAAGGGCATGCCAGTGATTGGGTGTAACTATTGAAACAGCATCAATTGATTTGTCATCAAACACCCTGCGCATATCACTATATACCCTGGGTTCACGCAATCCTTTATCTGTAAAATGCTTTTTTACCCGTTCAGCAAACAGATTTTCATCCACATCACATAATGCGGCGACCTCAACATTTTTCAACTTCTGATATGACTGTATATGAGACTGCCCCATTCCCCTTATTCCTATCACTGCCACATTGACCCTGTCGTTTGCACCTTTCCATCCTTCTCCTGTTAAAATTACCGGTGCGGCAATTATTCCCATATTGCCAATAGTAGTTGTTTTAATAAAATTTCTGCGTTGCATTGTATTATTGATTTAAATTAGTATTTCCCAAACTCCTGAAGTGTATTCCACATCGCCATAATATTCTCCGGCGGAACCTCTGACTGAATATTATGGACAGTGCAAAAAACAAAACCACCTCCCGGGGCCAGCGCCCCAATATTTCTTTTAACATCATCAGCAACCTCTTTAACAGTCCCTGACGGCAATATCTTCTGAGTATCAACACCTCCTCCCCAAAACACAACTGAATCCCCAAAATCTTTTTTGAGCTGTGTGGGTTCCATTCCTGAAGAATTGATATGTACAGGATTAAGAATATCCACACCAATCTCTATAAGATCAGGAATGACAGGCCGCACATTGCCACAGGAGTGAAACATTAGTTTAACTTCAGGCGCCTTTTGCTTGATATAATTCAGAACCCTTTTAAAATGAGGTTTATAATATTCCCTGAAATGTTCCGGACTTATCAGTTGCGATTGCTGTGTTCCGTAATCATCTCCTTCACCAACAATATCTACCAGGCCATTGAGTTCTGCAAGGGCGCTCTCCCAGAATTCAATTTTCAGGTCTGCAATTTTCCCTATCAGCAGATCTGAATTAGCAGGATAGATAAATGGATCTGTCATTGCATTGGCAACACCTCTTACTCTTTGATGCATCTCAAACAGGCCTGCACATAATCCTTTGATAAATACTATCTTATCCCGGTTTCTGAAGCTAATTGCATTCTCGCGTAAACCTGCCAGGCGCGCTTTATCCCCTGCTGCAGGCCACTGATAAGCATTTATAATCC
Source organism: Bacteroidales bacterium (assembly GCA_012522835.1). Classification (GTDB taxonomy): domain Bacteria; phylum Bacteroidota; class Bacteroidia; order Bacteroidales; family Prolixibacteraceae; genus JAAYJR01. The sequence continues at coordinate 24,199 of JAAYJR010000510.1, read as the reverse complement.
CATTCTCCTCAAAATCTGTGTGTTCCATCGGACTTTCTACGAGTGAAAACCAGTGGCCATCTTTTGGGAAATGGTGTACAAATCCCCATTCATCACTGTATTCAAGATATTTTCCCTTGTCTCTTACTTTCGACCAGACATCCCAATTATGGCTTGTTAAAGGGAACAGTCCCCTGACATCCACCAAAAACCTGTTTAAAAAATCCTCATCGGGAATAACTATTTGCTGAATAACATCAGACCAGTCTGGTTCAATATCCTCTAATCCAAGGTATTTTCTCCATTTTTGATATGCACAATTAGTGATCCCTGTCCATGTTGTACCGGCCAGGTCGTATGGAATCCGGTCAGGCTCTTCATGGTTTAAAGTTTTTAATATCCTTTCTCTTGAATTCATAAATATTTATTTCATTTCAACTGGTTTCAGATTTGGAGATATCATCTGTATTACCAGTAATCCGGTAAGGTATCCGAAAGCAGCAATAACAAAAGGGAATACATATCCTTTTGTACCCGATTCGTTTAAGATATAACCAATCAACAGGGAAGTCCCCATTGATACAAATGAGCTGACTGTAGTTGAAAAACCTATAACAGAACCGACTGCATTTTTTGGGAAAAGGTCAGAAGCCACTGTAAATATATTTGCTGACCAGGAATTATGAGCAGCGGCAGCTAAGGCTATCAGTCCGACACATAAAGGAAGATAATCAATAAATGGCACCAGCATTACCGGTAAAACAAGCAATGCAGTTCCAAGCATTGTATTTTTCCGGGCGGCATTCAGGGTAACGCCCTTTCTTATGAGATACGAAGAGACAGCTCCTCCGGCGATACCCCCTGCCCACGCTATCAGGTAAATTATTATCAGAGGTAGTGCAAGGCCTTTTAGCTCGATTCCAAATTTTGAATTTAAAAACTTTGCACCCCAGAAAAGATAAAAATACCATACAGGGTCGGCAAATAATTTTCCTGATGCCACAACCCAGGTCTGTCTGTACCGGATCAATCTTTTCCATGGAATATTAACCTTATCTGTATCACTTTGATCGCTCTCAATATAATCAAGTTCAGTACTGTTCACAAAACGGCTTTCCTGAGGTTTCTTGTAAAAAATCAGCCATAATATTAACCATATCCCGCTTAAAAACAGGGAAATTACAAAAACATACTTCCATGAACTGAAAAGATAGAGAATTACCGGGATCAGCAACGGTGCAATAATTTGTCCTGCGTTTGAACCTCCGTTAAATATTCCGGTAACAAAGGCCCTGTCCTTTTTCGGAAACCATTCTGCTACTGTCTTAATACAGGCAGGGAAATTAGCTGACTGTCCGATTCCGAGTCCCATCCTGGCCAGTGCAAAACCAATCCAACTGCCGGCAAAGGCATGGGATAAACTTGCAAGCCCCCATATAAAAACAGCAATCGAAAATCCCCGGCGTGTACCCATCCGGTCAATCAGATGCCCTATAAAAAGAGGGCCTATTGCATATGTCAGCTGAAAAGAAAATACAATATATCCGTATTCCTGCTCACTCCAGCCAAATTCCATTGAGAGAAACGGTGCCAGTATGCCAAGTATAACCCTGTCGAAATATACAATAGTAGTGGAATAGAATAACAAGGCTACAATTATCCACCGGAAGTTAGTCTTAATGGCCTGTTCTCTCATAATTGTCAGATTTTAGAACTTAATGGTAATAGAGTCCGGATAAGCTTTTTCAGATTTCATTTTCAGAAACTAATGCACAAGATAGCGTAAAAATATAAAATGATAATAACTTAAAAAATAAAACATTACATTTACCTGCCAATAAATTTTATTAAAATTCAGAGGTTCTGCCAGGTGACTAAATTACCTGATTATAAATATTTTAGATATGAAAACCCATTCAAGTGAGCTAAATACCGACTGGAGAAAAGTGGCTTCATCCATTTACAGGAAACCCCGGGACTCAAAAATTTACGGATCGGTAGATATTGACATTACCGAACTGGAAACTTTCATCGCCGAAAAACGAAAACAGGGTGTCAAAACCACTCTTACACATCTTATTACACTAATAATAGGAAGGGCTTTAAGAGAGGAAGTACCAGAACTGAACACATACATTAAAAGAGGTAAAGTTGTCCGGCGTAAAAATATAGATGCTATGGTTAGTGTGCTCCTGAAGGGAGATGAAATGGGATCGGTAAAGATAGAAAACGCGGATCAGCTCACAGTAAGTGAACTTTCAGATGTAATAACAGATAAAATCAGGCAATCACGCCAGGGGGATGAAAACAGTACAATGCGATCGAAACACCTGCTTTCATCAGTTGCATGGCCATTCCGAAACTGGATTTTTAACCTATACAAGATTGTTACAATTGACTGGGGACTGTCATTTCCATGGGTCAACCTTTCCTCAGACAGCTTTGGCTCTTATCTGGTATCAAATATAGGAACACTGGGACTGGATACCGGATACGGAGCACTGCTGCCATCATCAAATGTATCTGTAGTGATGATAATTGGGAAAGTGTATAAAAAACCTGTGGTAATAAATGATGAAATTCTGATAAGGAAAGTATTCACTCTGTCGGCAACTCTTGACCACAGAGTTGTTGACGGCGCACATGGCGGTAAATTGTTTCGTTTCATTAAATTCATGATAAAAAATCCACAACTGCTTGACGGAAAACCATGACCCTTTAAAATGTTCCAAAACATGTAAAATAAATTTTCCCGTGTACGAACACGAAATCAAATAAATTTTGCTTAATTTTGTATTTATGTCAAAAAAATTTATTTAATAATTTATTATAAATTAATTTGTTATAGAAACAAATAAACAAATACGAATTAAGGATATTGCAAAAAAGGCAATGGTCTCGATAGGAACGGTTGACCGTGTTCTGCATAACAGGGGGGAAGTAGCTGAATCTACAAGAAACAGAATACTGGGAATAATTAAAGATCTGGATTACCAGCCGAACTTTCTTGCAAGCACACTGGCATCAAAAAAATCTGCAGTGTTTGCAACCTTACTTCCCAAACCTCCTTCGGCACATGAATATTGGTATAAACCGGTTGTAGGAATAAATAAAAGGATATCAGAACTGTCACAATATGGTATTGAAGTAAAACCATTCACTTTCAGCCAGACTGATCCGCTAAGCTTTATTTCTGCCTCAAATCAGGTACTGAAACTTCTGCCCGACGGAGTGGTTTTCGCCCCTTTTTTTAAAAAAGAGTCTGAATCTTTTATCAACCATCTTAAAGAATTATCAATTCCGTTCGTTTTTATAGATTCTGAAATAAAAAATGCAGGGCAGTTAGGTTACATCGGACAAAATTCCTATCAGAGCGGACTTGTTTCCGGGAAACTTCTTGATCAGATACTGCGCGAGGGCAACATTCTGACAATCCACTTTGCCAGGGAAATGGACAATCAAAACCATCTGGTGCAAAGGGAAAAAGGGTTTTATGACTGGTTTTCCAAAAACTCAGGTGACAATCATAAATTGTATACAACCGAAGTTCCCGACACAACTGATCCCGAATGGATGGAGCGGGTTCGCCAAACCATTTTAGATAAGAATATCAAAGGAATATTTGTTACAAATTCGAAAGTTTTTTTTATAGGCCGGTTGATTGAAAAATTCGGACTGCAATATCTGAAAGTGATTGGACATGACCTGTTAAAGGAAAATATTGGATACCTTAAAAAGGATATTGTTCACTTTCTTATTTGTCAGCGTCCTGAAGAACAGGGTTACAGTGCAATCAATAAGATATTCAGGCATGTTGTACAAAAAAGAGAGACGGGGAACGAGAATTATTCATCAATAGATATTGTCATAAAAGAGAATGTAGATTATTACAAAGAATTTAAACAGTAAAATATGAAACGAGCATTGTTATATAATCAAATAAGAGTATTATCAGAATATATGCGAGTTTCCCCGGCTGAAATCGGGGCAAGCTATATGATACATTTATAAATAATTAATTTTAATCATGAAACCATTATCATTTGAAGATCTTAAAGGAAAAGTATGTGTCATAACAGGAGGGGCAGGAGTATTAGGAGGTGCGCTGGTAAAAGCCATGGCCTCTGTTGGTATTAAGGTGGCCATTGCTGACATTGATAAGGATACAGCTGACAAAGTAGCAGCAGAAATTGCTGCAGAATACGGTGCACAAGTTATAGGTGTTGCAGCCAATGTACTCGACAAGGAGTCTCTTGTACAGGCAAAGGCTGAAATAAACAGGCAGTTTGGGGAAATTGACATCCTGATAAACGGCGCAGGCGGTAACAGTCCGCAGGCAACTACAAAAGTTGAACAGATGGAGGAAAAGGACATTGATAATCCTGCCGATACTTTCTATGGCTTGCAAATGGAAGGCTTTGACAAAGTTTTTGCACTTAACTTTAAAGGAACTGTGCTTCCTACAATGGTATTCACAGGTGATATGCTAAAAAATAAAAAAGGTGTGGTATTGAACATATCTTCAATGAACTCGTATAAACCATTGACCAAAATTCCGGCATACTCTGCAGCTAAAGCTTCTGTTAACAATTTTACAGAATGGCTGGCTGTACACCTTGCAAAGGTTGGGATAAGGGTTAACGCCATTGCCCCCGGATTTTTCATTACTCATCAGAACCGGTTCCTGGTGATGGATGAAAAAACCGGCGACTTCTCGCCGAGAGGAAAAAAGATAGTTGACAACACCCCAATGGGAAAATTCGGGGAGCCGGAAGACCTGCAGGGGACAACCCTCTACCTTCTCTCTGATATTTCAGGCTTTGTTACCGGTATTGTTATTCCGGTTGATGGCGGCTATAGCGCTTATGGGGGAGTTTAAAACAGTTTGACAGTTATAATATCCAAAAATTAAAACCAATATTTCATGAAACGAAGAAATTTTCTTACAACTACTGCAGGAATTGCTGCCGGAGCTACTTTTTTAAGCAATCCTGTTACCGCAGCCGTAGCCGGTGCATCAAAAAAGAAACTTGCTCTTGTGGGAACCGGTGTCAGAGGTACAGGTTTCTGGGGCAAAAGAGTCGTTGACAGTTACAGCGACATTGTCGAATTTGTCGCATTATGCGATATCAATCCGGGCAGGCTTGAATATGCCAAAAAGTATATGAAAGTAAACTGTCCGGTTTATACCGATTTTGAAAAAATGATGGCAGAAACCAAACCTGAAATGGTTATTGTCACTACAGTCGATGCAACTCACCATAAGTATATTATAAGGGCTATGGAACTGGGAGCTGATGTCCTGACTGAAAAGCCGATGACAACTGATGAGATTAAGTGCCAGGCTATTCTGGACGCAGAAAAACGCACGGGCAGAAAATGTACTGTAGGGTTCAATTACAGATACGGAACTCTATTCTCTGCTATAAAAGAGCAATTGGCAAAAAAACCGGTTGGCAAAATTACCTCAGTGGATTTTCACTGGTACCTGAACATTTATCACGGTGCATCTTATTTCAGAAGATGGCATGGCGAACGTGAGAAAGGCGGATCCCTGCTTGTTCATAAGGCAACTCACCATTTCGACCTGCTGAACTGGTTCCTTGATTCAGACCCTGTTGAGGTGATGGCATACGGTGCACTTGAGCATTATGGTAAAAACAATCCGTTCAGGGGTGCAAACTGCAGAAACTGTGCATATACTGATAAATGCAAATATTACTGGGATATTACAAAAGATAAGCATGCAGTTGAGCTGTATGTTAAAAATGAAAAATATGACGGTTATATTCGTGATAACTGCCTGTGGCGTGAAGATATAGATATCTTCGATAAAATGTCGGCACAAATAAAATATGCGAATGATGTAATAGTCAATTATTCCCTGACAACCTACTCTCCTTACGAAGGATGGAGAATTGCCTTCAATGGAAGAGACGGCAGGATTGAATCATGGGAAGATCTGCCATGGCGCAGACAGGAACAGATCAACCAGGCTGAACTTCATGCAGCAGAGATGAATCAAAAATCAGCCGGACAGGTCAGGTTCGATGAAATATTTTTAATGAACAACTTTGATACCGATCACCAAATGATAAAGGTTGAAGCATCGAGAGGGGGACACGGAGGTGGCGATACAAGGTTGCAGGATAAAATATTCCGTGATCCAGGAATGGCTGATCCGTATAAACATTCAGCCGGAACACGCGACGGAGCTATGTCATGCCTCATAGGTATTGCGGCAAGGAAATCAGTTGATGAACACCGGCCTGTAAAAATTGAAGATCTGACAGACATAAAACCTCATCCGACAAGAGGTGTTTAATTATAACAACATAAAAAATTATTATTATGGAATTAAAACAAAATGCCAAATATGCAATGGTCGTACCGACAAGTATGGGTGTAAGGATCACCCCGGTTAACGGCCAGCCGGTTCACAGCAGTAATATGTTTATGATGCAGGCAACCAGCGCTGAAACAAATGTAGCCAGTATCTCATCATATCTCGGACTGCCTGTTAAAGTGCTTACCACTTTTGTTAAAGGAAGTCCGGTTGCAAAATTCATTAAAAGCAATTTAAAGTCCAGGTTTATGGACTTTGAAGGACCTGAAGTGGAACAGGGTGACCCATGGGGATATCGTCATCAGTTTAATATTGCAGACAGTGGATATGGAAGCCGCGGTCCACGTGTGCACAATGACCGTGCCGGTGAAGTAGGACGTACCCTTAATGTAAAAGATTTCGACCTTGACCGTATCTTTGGCGAGGAAGGAGTTCAGATAATCCACATCTCAGGATTGATTGCTGCACTTTCACCCGACACAAGTCAGTTTTGCCTTGACCTGGCAAGGGCAGCAAAAAAATTTGGCACACGGATCTCTTTTGATCTGAACCACCGTGCATCTTTCTGGAAAGGGAGAGAAAAAGAACTTCGGGAAAACTTTACAGAGATTGCTTCTATTACAGATATTCTGATTGGAAATGAAGAAGATTTTCAACTCTGCTTCGGTATCGAAGGACCCCCGGCCGGAGGTGAGGGGATCAAAGCAAAGATAGATGGATTTAAAGGACTCATTGAACGCGTGAAGGAGACATTCCCGAATGCTTCAGTATTTACAACCACTTTACGTGAAGTCATAAGTGTAAGTGAACACCTGTGGGGCGCTATAATGCTGGCAGGAAACGAATGGCAGGTGATCGAACCCCGTAAAATACATGTTCTCGACCGCATAGGAGGAGGAGACGGATTTGTGGGAGGTCTTCTTTATGGCATACTGAAAGGTTGGGAACCTGAAAAATGGCCACAGTTCGGATGGGCTACAGGCGCTATGGCAACGACATTTCTGACCGACTATGCTCAACCGGCCGACGAAAATATGGTGTGGAGCATCTGGAAAGGAAATGCCCGTGTTCAGCGATAAAAATTAATTATTATGATTTACTACGAAAATGGCTCAATAAGTGCGAACCTCTCAGCCGGTGACCTCAAAAAAGGCCTGTTCCAGGCTCTTGGTTCGCTGGGGAAAAGAGAGAAGGTACTTGCAGTACCTCCTGATTATACCCGCCTGCCTTCCAGGGCAGGGGAACTGACTGAATTTGCCTGGCAGTACTATGGTGAAAAGCTCACTGATATACTTCCGGCACTGGGTACCCATACTCCCATGACAGATGAACAGATAAGTCATATGTTCGGGGATACACCACGTCACCTCTTCCGTGAGCATGACTGGCGTAATGATGTAGTCACACTCGGCACTGTACCCGCTGAATTTGTCAGTGAAGTCTCTGAAGGTGCTGTAAGCTATCCATGGCCGGCACAGGTAAATAAGCTGCTGGTTGAGGGTGGATTCGACCTGATATTGTCTGTAGGCCAGGTAGTACCCCACGAAGTTGTGGGCATGGCAAACTATAACAAAAATATATTTGTTGGAACAGGCGGACTGGAAGGAATAAATAAAAGCCATTTTATCGGTGCTGCATATGGTATGGAAAAAATGATGGGACATGCAGACACACCGGTGCGTAAGGTACTTAACTATGCATCAGAAAATTTCGCATCTCATCTGCCGATAATATATGTTCAGACAGTTGTTGGATTAAATGATGAGGGGAAGCTTCAAACATACGGTATGTTTGTTGGAGATGATTTCAGTGTTTTCGATAAAGCAGCTGAACTTTCTCTTAAGGTAAATTTTGAAATGGTTGACAGGCCTCTGAAAAAGGTAATAGTGTGGCTTGACCCGTCAGAATTTAAAAGTACGTGGCTGGGGAATAAAAGTGTTTACCGTACCCGTATGGCCATAGCTGACGAAGGAGAACTTATCGTTTTAGCTCCGGGACTTGTCGAATTCGGAGAAGATAAAGAAATAGACCGGATGATCAGGAAATACGGTTATTTCGGTACTCCGCACACACTCAAAATGGTTGAGGAAAATAAAGATCTGCAAAACAACCTGGCAGCGGCAGCCCACCTGATCCACGGATCATCAGAAGGACGTTTCAGTATCACTTACTGTCCGGGGAAAAAGCCCGGCAATCTTACACGCAGTGAAATTGAAAGTGTTGGTTACCAATATGCAGATATTGACGAAATAACAGCAAAGTACAATCCTGAAAAAATGAAAAATGGTTTTAACAGGATGCCTGATGATGAGGAGATATTTTATGTGTCAAATCCGGCTATAGGGCTTTGGGCTTATAAAGACAGGTTATGAAACAGGCATCCCGGTAACATGATCAAAGGCGGGTTACATATAATACCTTTATAATGAATTAATTTAATCATATGAAAATTCTCAACACGGTACGCTGGGGGATAATAGGTGTCGGAGATGTTACAGAAGTAAAGAGCGGTCCGGCTTTTTACAAAACTGAACATTCAGAGTTGGTTGCTGTCATGCGCCGCAATGCCGTAAAGGCTGCTGATTACGCCAGAAGGCACAATGTACCGAAATGGTATTCCAATGCAACCGAACTTATAGGTGACCCGGATGTGAATGCAGTCTATATCGCAACACCTCCCGGCTCTCATGCCAAGTATGCCATAGAGGCAATGAAGGCAGGGAAGCCTGTTTATGTTGAGAAACCAATGGCCCGGAATTTCAGTGAATGCAGTGAAATGCTCAATGTCTCACATGAAACAGGAATGCCATTGTGGGTTGCTTATTACAGAAGGACACTGCCTGCGTATCTAAAAGTTAAAGAACTTATTGAAACAGACGCAATTGGAAAGCCTCTGCTGGTTAATATAATACTTTTTCAACCACCTGTAGAGCGCGGACTTGCAAAAGAGGAACTGCCCTGGCATGTAATACCTGAAATCAGCGGAGGTGGGAACTATTTCGATCTTGCCTGTCACCAGCTGGATTACCTGGACTTCCTCTTCGGCCCGGTAATAAAGGTTAGTGGCATTGCTGCAAACCGGGGTGGTTTATATGATGCAGAAGATATTGTGGCAGGGACCTGGGAACATGAATCAGGTGTTATCGGAACAGGCAACTGGTGTTTTCTGGTTGATGAATCGCTTGAGGAAGATAAACTTGAAATTACCGGCGAAAAAGGAAGTATAATTATGCCTTGCTTTTCACATGGCACAGTAATAATAAGGGATAGTAAGGGAAGCAAAGAATTGAAATTCACTAACCCTGAACACATTTCACAAAACCTTGTCCAACAGGTAGTTGACGAACTCAGAGGAACAGGCAAATGTGTCAGCACAGGAGAATCGGCTGCAAGAACCAGTCTGGTAATGGACAAGATGGTGGAAAATTATTATGGGATGAAAAAATGAAAATAGTAATTGATGATAAAATACCTTATATAAAGGGAGCTCTGGAGCCCTTTGCCGAAATAGTTTACCTCCCCGGCAATAAAACTACACCTGAGATAGTGAAAGATGCCGATGTATTGATTACCAGAACACGAACAAAATGTAACAGACGACTGCTTGAAGGTTCAAAGGTGAGGTTTATTGCAACGGCAACAATTGGTTTTGACCATATTGATGCTGAATTCTGTAAACAAGCAGGCATTGAATGGACCAACGCTCCGGGTTGTAATTCAGGAAGTGTTAACCAATACATAGCATCAGCACTCTTCTCCTATTCAATTAAAAAGGAATTCGACCTGAAAGATAAGACAATTGGAATAGTAGGAGCAGGACATGTAGGTTCCAAAGTGGCAGCACTTTGTAAAACAGTTGGAATGAGGGTTTTATTAAATGACCCGCCCAGGGCGCGCAGGGAAGGAGCAGACAAATTTGTTTCACTTTCAAAGATACAGGAAGAGGCTGATATAATTACTTTTCATGTACCCTTGAACAGATTCGGGGAAGATGCCACATATCATATGGTAAACCAGGATTTTTTAAATAATCTTAAACATCCTCTGCTAATAAATTCCTGCAGGGGTGAGGTATTTGATACAGTTGCAGTAAAAGAGGCCATAAATAAAAAATTAATATCTGGATATATTGCAGACTGCTGGGAAAACGAACCTGACATTGATACCGAATTGTTAAACCTCGCAGATTATGCAACCCCGCATATTGCAGGTTATTCAAAAGACGGAAAGGCAAATGGTACAAAAATGAGTGTTCAGTCAGTAAGCAGATTTTTTAACCTCGGTATAGATAACTGGGAACCGGCTGGTGTTGAACTTCCTGAAAACAGGGTTATTGAAACTGACGGGTACCAAAGAAGTGAATCTTCAATTCTTGCGGAAGCTGTGATCAGAACGTATGATATAAAAAATGATGATAATGCTCTCCGCGAATCCCCCCGTCTTTTTGAAAAACTAAGAGGTGATTATCCTGTAAGAAGAGAGTTTGGTACTTATACTTTAAAGTTAAAAAATACAGAGGATGATATAAAACAGAAGCTCACGAAGTTGGGTTTTATAATTGCCACGAACGAGATAAGTCCTTGATACAGACAAAAAAAACATTTACTGGTTCCGATTAAGGAGTTGTAATAAAGTAACATAAAAGAGTATTTGTAATACTAATAAATATAAAAAATAACAATATGAAAAAATTAGCTGACATAGGTTTGATCGGGTTAGCCGTAATGGGTGAAAACCTGGTGCTTAACATGGAACGGAACGGGTATACAGTAGCTGTATTTAACCGTACCGTTGAAAAAGTGGACAATTTCATTAACGGACGCGGAGCAGGTAAAAACTTTATCGGGGCTCACTCAATAGAAGAATTTGTCAACTCACTGGAAAGGCCTCGTAAGGTGATGCTGCTTGTTAAAGCAGGAAAGCCGGTAGACGATTTTATTGAGTTGGTAATGCCTCACCTGGAACCTGGTGATATTATCATTGACGGTGGCAATTCACACTTCCCGGATACTATCCGCCGCACAAAATATGTTGAAAGCAAAGGCTTTCTGTATATTGGCACCGGCGTTTCCGGAGGTGAAGAGGGAGCTCTTTTAGGACCTTCAATGATGCCCGGAGGATCACCGGCCGCATGGCCCCGGGTAAAAGAGATCTTTCAGAGTATTTCTGCCAAAGTTGAGGACGGATCTCCATGCTGTGACTGGGTTGGAGAAAATGGAGCAGGCCATTTTGTAAAGATGGTTCATAATGGTATTGAATATGGAGATATGCAGATCATTACAGAAGCTTATCACCTTATGAAGAACCTTCTGGGAATGAATAATGATGAGATGCATGAAATTTTCAAAAAATGGAATGAGGAGGAACTTGACAGCTACCTTATTGAAATTACCCGCGATATATTGGGTTATAAAGACGAAAATGGGGAAGAAACTGTAGAGATGATCCTTGACACAGCGGGACAAAAAGGAACCGGAAAATGGACAGGCATTTCAGCCCTGGATCTTGGTATACCACTTACCTTGATTGGGGAATCTGTTTTTGCAAGATGCCTGTCAGCTCAAAAAGAGCTGCGCGTAATGGCCTCAAAAGTCCTCAATGGCCCTGCCCCGGAATTCACAGGTGATAAAAAGCAGTTTATCGACGACCTGAAGATGGCATTATACGGAGCTAAAATAATCTCATATGCACAGGGATATAACCTGATGATGGAAGCAGCCAAAGAGTATGGGTGGAACCTGAACTACGGCGGTATTGCCCTTATGTGGAGGGGTGGATGTATTATCCGTTCTGCATTCCTTGCTGACATAAAAAAAGCTTTCGATAATAACCCGGAACTTCCCAACCTGTTGCTTGATCCATTCTTTAAAGATAAGATCGAAGCAGCTCAGGAGGGGTGGCGCAGGGTTTGTGCTACAGCCCTTACTAACGGCATGCCCGTCCCGGCGCTGACAGCTGCTTTATGTTACTTTGATGGATTCAGGTGTGAAAGGCTCCCTGCAAATCTCCTGCAGGCACAGCGTGACTATTTTGGAGCTCATACATACGAAAGAACAGACAAGCCAAGAGGCCAGTTCTTTCATACTAACTGGACAGGCCGGGGAGGTGACACAGCCTCATCTACATATTCTGTCTAGTCTGCAATCCGGTAAAAACCAAAGGGAAATGTAAACCCTTTGGTTTTTTTACCATGGCTTTAATTTTTCCGGAGTATGGGCTTTTATCAAAGCTCTCGCTGTAACCAGAGAAGTATCTATCACCGGGACATCATTATATAAAGGATCACTAAACACCAGAGGCAGTTCTGTACATCCCAGGACAATAACCTGAGCGCCTCTGTCAATAAGGGAAATAATACTGTTATTAACAATTGTGCCTGTTTCTTCAGTAATTTTACCGGCATTTGATTTTATTCCGAACGAAGGGTGATAAATTGCGCTGTGAAGTGATCTCTGGTCTGCTTCAGACAAATATACTGTATCCAAACCTGATTCATTAATAATGTCATACTGTCTGGTATGAAAAGTGCCGGTAGTTCCCAGTATCCCGACTTTTTTCTTCCCCGGAAACTGATTCTTAATAAAAATACCTGTCTCCCTTATCATATGAAGTAATTTTATCCTGGAATAATTATCGTTTAATTCAGACATTATTACATCAAATATCTGGGGGGCATGTGCAGAATTACAAGCCAGTGCAGCATATCTGACCCCTATCGACTCCATTTCGATCAGAATTTGTGCAATGCGATAAGCAGGATTAGTCTTTTCATTACCCATAATGTATTCTGTCCTGTCAGGAATAGACTCAGGCACAGAATAAAGAATCTGAGGCAGATGCTCCTGGTCCTTTTTCGCAATAGTCTGGCTAATAATATTTTTTGAAAGGGCTATCCCCGCATCGGGCCCCATACCTCCGACAATGCCAATAATTCCTTTGTTCATCACTTTAGTATTTTACCATCTCCTGTCTTATAAATCATATCCTTATCACCTATATATGGCCTGTCCCTGACACCGCCTTTTTCTCTGTCCATAACTATAGGATAGAGATACTGACCTCCGTTAACATAATTGATCTTTGTAATGTCAGCCGGTCCCCATCCCGGAACTTCGATCTTCACAATAGTGCCGGGATAATTTTCTCCGGCAATCCCTGTTTCATAATATCCCCTGAAAAAATGAACTCTTGTTTTATGTACAACTATATCCAGCTCATCGAAGTCAATTCCTATTGTTCCATGCCAGTCGGGCGTAGTTATCTGGCTTAGTGCAGGGGTTACAACAATCCTGTTGTTATTTCCGAAATGCAATACAAGATGATCCTGATCAAAAAACTCTACCACCGCATCATCAAGGACAACAGGATCTCCTGCATAAATATCGGTTGTCCCTCCTAACTTAACAGGGCCGGTATGGTCACCAGGTTTCATGCCTCTCTTATGCATACTTTGAAAAAAGTCATGATCCGCCAGGGTGCCAATGCAAAAATTAGCCGCACCTTTTCTTATAAGCTCATTAGTTATCCACGTCGCCCCTCCGGTCCGGTCGCAGCCATCGGCAACCACAACAGGTGTCCTGCCGGAATTTACAGCCCCCATTACTTTTACCACACCCTCTTCGACATTATATATTTCCTTAAAGACAAAATCCTTCCTGTGCCTCCATATAAAATCGTTCATATCCTCTGCAATCCGTTCAGCAAGCTCCGGATCATTATTGGTTACCGCAAACACTGATGCTCCGTTATCCGGTACATCTGCATATGCAAAACCGAAATTCACTGAGACATAAACATCTTTTTCACGGTTTTCCCATCTTCTTGCCCTTTCCATAATTTCCCTCGCAGGGTATCTGAGTGTTCCCTGAAAAAAGCTGGGAGTAATAACACCTGGTTTTCTGCTGGCAACAACAGGTTTATATGTTCCCTGCATGGCTCTTATCATAACATCTGCTGCTCTCTGTCCCATTAACCCTTCATCATAATGGGGAAATCTTTTAACTGAAAAAACAGCATCCGCTGCATCATCAGCAACCAGTTCGGCATCAACACAGGCATGCAGATCAAGTGTAACAGTAATAACAGCATCAGGCCCAACAGCCTTTCTTACCATCCGTGATAACTCAGCCTCAGGCCTGGCGACGCCAACTACAGCCATTGAGCCGTGGAGGGCAAGGTCTACCCCGTCAAAAGGCCCCTTCTCTTTCAGTTCTGAGATCATCCTTGTAGTGAAATAATCCCATACTTCCCTGGTATTCCAGCTACGGGAAGTACCTCCAACAGGCATATCCGCCGGAGAAGTTATACCAACCAGGGTAACTCCCCCATAGGCTTCCATCCTTGATTCAAAGCCTCCTACATAGCCCGTTGTCTGTCCCAGAAACTTATCGGTTACAGGACCTGCAGCCAGCCAGTCATCCACTTCGGCCGGATCAGGACAATAGGTACAGGTTTCATGAGGGAAAAATATTACTGCTACCCTGTAGGATTCCTGACGTAATGGAATTTCACGGACTGAAACTCCCTGAGCATGTGAATTGATCGCAACCATTGCCGAAAATATAAACACTAATATACATAAATAACCTGACAACCGGAATACTATTTTTCTGTAAATTTTAAATACCATATCAACTTTATTTTTTATTAATTAAACATATATGTCTGAAGCAAAACAAGCACGAATCAAAGAAAAATTCCTTCTCCCACACCTATTGGAAGATCAAGCCAAAACCATATAAAAAGCAATATAACCCATAATACAAAAAGAATTGCTGCATAAGGAACCAATAATGATAAAATAGTACCAATACCTGCATTTTTATCATACTTCCTGACCCACCCTATCAGCAGGGGAAAGTATGGATACAACGGACTAATTGCATTTGTTATTGAGTCTCCTATGCGATATAATAACTGAATAAATGCGGGTGTATAACCTAACTGAGTCAGCATCGGAATGAACACCGGTGCAAAAATAGCCCATTTAGCGGATCCGCTTCCAATAAAAATATTAATAAAAGAGACCAAGATCATATACATGATAAACATTAACGGACCTGTCATTCCTGTCGATTTTAAAAATTCAGCCCCGTTTATTGCCAGAATTGAATCCAGCCTGCTCCAGTTAAACAGGTTGATAAACTGTGCTACTACCAGCATCAAGACTATATAACCTGCAAGATCCCTGACCCCCAGTTCCATAAACTTCAGCAGGTCATCCGGTTTTTTAATACTTCCTGTAATTTTACCATAAACATAACCCGGTATGGTAAAAAAGAAAAAGAGCAAAGGTACGAGCCCCCGGAGAAATGGCGAAGGAACAATCCCTCCTGTCTCCTGGTTACGCAAAGGAGCTCCTGGAGGAATAAGAAGAACGAGAACAACAATCAGATATATTAACAATGCAAGACCGGAATATCGTAATCCTCTCTTTTCTAATGAAGTTAGTTTAGGAGCTTCCTTATAGACTTCAATAGTTTCATCTCCATAGGATAAAGCTTTGCACCTGGGTATAGTGTTTCGCGACACAACGTAGGCTCCGCCAAATCCCAGTACAAATGTGGAAATAATCATGAAATACCAGTTAGCAGTAGCGCTTACTTCCATTGTACTGTCAATATTTGATACAACCTCAGTGCTTATTCCCGCAAGCAGTACATCAGTGCCGGCAATTAAAAAATTTGCAGTAAACCCGGCTGTTGCTCCGGCATACCCTGCAATTAACCCTGCAACAGGGTGAAATCCCATCTGAGTAAAGATAAGTGCAGCAATTGGAGGAATAATTACCACACCTGCATCAGATCCGATATTGCTACATGCGCCTATAATAAATATCACGGGAAGGACAATTTTCCTTGGAACTGAAAAAGCCATAGTTCTCAATATGATAGTAAGCAATCCACTTCGTTCTGCCACAGAAACGCCCATTAACATTACCAACACAAGGCCTAATGGGGCAAAGTGTGCAAAATTTGTGACCATCTCTTCCAAAAAACGCCGTAATGCCACGCCTGAGATAAGGTTTACCGGTTCAATCAATGCTCCGGTTCCGGGATCTGTTGCACTGACACCTGTTAAAACTGCAATTGCACTGAACAAAATTACCAATGCAATTATCCAGACAAACAGCCAGAAAGGATGGGGTAATTTATTACCAAACTTTTCAATCCATGTCAGGATCTTATTAACCTTTACAGGAGAATTTTCTTTCCCTTCTGAATTATTTTGCTTAACCATTCTTTTATATTTTTACAAAAATTTTTGATCACGAAAAATCGGTATTTTTTTTAAATTTCATGTCCAAAGAGCCAGTGGAAATAAAAAAAAACAACAAACTAAAGGAATTAAGGTAAAATTATAGTAATTTTCGCCCTTTTATTTAAAGTCGAGGAATATGAGATTCAGTTCCAGAATGCAATTTCTTATAAAAAATGGATTCAGGGGATTTGTCTGGCTGCTTGTCCTGCTGACTGCCTATTTTTTTTTCGAAGAGATTGTAATATCCAGAAATCCTGATAACTGGGTTGAAAAATTCTATGCCAAACCTGAAATTATTTACCTTATCTATATAGGTTCAGAGTTCTTTTTTGGAATCTTTCCTCCTGAACTATTTATGATATGGGCAGTCAGAAAGGCCAATCCTGCAAACTATTTCATTATTCTGAGTTTTTTTGCAGTTGTATCTTACGGATTAGGATATGTTACTTTTTTGATAGGCCGGTTTATTTATAAAAGGGTAGCATTCAGATATATCAGGATAAAATTTTTAAAAAGGTCGTGGCCTCAGCTCAAAAAGTATGGCATATTTCTTATAATTGTTGCAGCTCTTACACCCATACCATGGTCAGCTACATGCCTGCTGGTTGGATCAGCAGGTTATCCTTCCCTCAGATTTTTAAAATATGCTGTTGTCCGTCTCCTTCGTTTTGCAATTTACGGCTATATTATTTTCCAAACTCATCAGATTTAAATAAATTAGACAAAAATTAACCTGTGCCTCTCCTGGCAATAAAAATCAAAATAAAGTAAAAAAAAGATGATAAACTTTGAAAAAGGAACCTATGGATATGACAAAAACTTTTTAAAAAAGAATATTATTGAGATTGTAGAATTAAAGGATAAAGATTCAAATGCGAGCGTATTGTTGGCACCAGGCTACCAGGGACGAGTAATGACTTCGACTGCCGGAGGAGATAAGGGATTGAGTTTTGGCTGGATTAATTACAAACTGATAGAATCGGGCCGGATTCTCGAACATATTAATCCCGTTGGCGGGGAGGAACGGTTCTGGCTTGGCCCTGAAGGAGGTCCGTTCTCCATTTACTTTGAGCAGGGATCGGAACAGATATTTGACAACTGGCAGGTACCTGCGGTTTTAGATACAGAACCTTTTGAAATTATAAGACAGGATAGTGAAAGTGTTACATTTACAAAAAACAGCTGTTTGACAAACGCATCTGGCGCTGAATTCAGCATTGGTATAGAACGTACAGTTAAATTATTGCATGCTGATTCACTCTCTGCAATTTTTCACCTCAACTTTTCTTCACCTGATATTAAACTGGTTGCTTACCAGTCTGAGAATAAAATTACAAATACCGGTACCGGCGAATGGACGAAAGAAAAAGGACTCCTGTCGGTCTGGATGTTATCAATGTTTAATCCTTCACCTGCAACAACTGTATTTTTGCCGTACAATACAGCAGGAAGCGGGACTGTAGTTAATGATGATTATTTCGGGAAGGTGCCTTCAGAAAGGCTTATCATTGATTCAGGGACTGTATTTTTTAAAATTGACGGAAAATTTCGCAGTAAAATCGGACTACCTGAGGAGAGGGCAACAGAGATGTGCGGAAGTTATGACTCACAAAAAAATATACTAACCCTGATATGGTGCTCTTTACCAAAGGAGAAAAAAGAATATTTAAATTCAAAATGGGGCGACCAGGACAATCCCTACCTTGGAGATGTCATTAACGCATATAATGATGGCCCTGTGGAGGATGGGTCAATCATGGGGCCATTCTATGAAATAGAGACATCATCACCTGCAGCCGGCTTAAAACCAGGTGAATCATTAACACACACCCAAAGGGTTGTACATATTCAGGGAGATGAAAAGAACCTGGCTAAACTGACCTACAAGCTTTTTAAGATTGACCTTCAGAAAATTAAATCGGTTTTCCAATAACATGACATTCATTTTAATCATATCATTACTATTTACCATGAATTTTCAACCGGATCAAAATAGAACATCCCAGATAATTACTGTTGGCGGGGGATGTTTTTGGTGCACTGAAGCCATTTTTAAGGAATTAAGAGGAGTTATTAAAGTAGTTCCCGGTTACAGCGGAGGCAACGTAAAAAATCCGTCATACAGGGAGGTATGTACAGGTTCCACCGGCCATGCCGAGGTGATACAGATAACTTATAATCCTGAACTAATAACAATTTCCGAGATACTTGAAGTATTTTTCATGACCCACGATCCGACGACACTTAACCGGCAGGGACCGGATACAGGTACTCAATACCGGTCAGCAATTTTTTATCACTCCGAAGAACAAAAAAAGGCCGCAGAAAATATTATTAAACAGTATGAAACTGAAAAAATATTTGACATGCCTGTAGTTACAGAAATTATACCTTTTAAGGCCTTTTATCCTGCCGAAAATTATCATCATGATTACTTTGAACAAAACAAGAGGCAACCATACTGCCAATTTGTAATCAGCCCTAAAATTGAGAAATTCAAAGAGAAATATAAAGACAGGCTGAAAAATAACAATAATTTTTAAAGCCGGATTTTTGTGATCCTTATATCATCTTAAGAGCAGAATTATTTACAATTCCCTGATCCAAATATTCCTGAAACTGACGGGATTACTATGATCCTGCAGGACCAGGCTCCCCGGACCATGTTCTTCTATACTATATTCAGGAATGCCAATAAATTCTGTCGGCCCGCGCAATTTTACACTGTTCTGGATCAGTACTCCGTTATGTAACACAGTCACGACAGGAGGGGTAAAATATGTACCATCTTTGTTAAACCTCGGCGCTGTATATATTATATCATACACCTGCCATTCACCCGGCTTTTTACTGGCATTGACCAGAGGAGCATGCTGTTTATAAAGACTTCCGGCCTGGCCATTCCGGTATGTCCGGTTATTATAGCTGTCCAGGATCTGCACTTCATAGCGTTCCTGTAAAAAGACGCCACTGTTTCCCCTACCCTGGCTTTCGCCCACAATTTCTTCAGGTGTACGCCATTCGATATGGAGTTGAAAATCCTGAAATACACGTTTTGTCTTAATGGTGCCGGTACCTTTGACAACTGTAGCACAACCATTTTCGACTTTCCAACCTGGCACACCGCCCTTACTGTCAGTCCATTCATTTTCAAGGTTGACACCGTCGAAAAGAACGATTGCATCCGAAGGTGCATTCACCGGAGTCGCCCCGGGAGTTACAACTGTTACTTCAGGATCCCAAATCTCGGTCATCTCAGGTTTCATTGGGGCGGGCCCTTCAGTCTGGGCATTCACTCCTGCCGAAATAATAAACATCACCAGCAGGCTTATTACTATCTTATGCATATTACTCTAAAATTTATTTTAATTATATCGTTAATTTACAGCTAAATGTTTTTTTTTATTAAACTCCAAGCTCCTTCATAATCCTTTCAATTTTAGCTTCTGCTTTAGCCTCTGCTTCATAAAACTGATCGCGGGAGACAAGGTGGCCTTTAACTTCAAAATAGAATTTTATTTTTGGCTCAGTGCCTGAAGGTCTTACTGAAATTTTTGAACCTTCAACAGTAAAAAACTGAAGCACATTGGAAGTGGCCTTCTGATCTATTTTTTTCTGCCGCCCGGTTTTGAGATTTTTTTCTGTCAGTGTTGAATAGTCTTTTACCAGTTCAAGCGGTGATCCATCCAATACAGAGGGAGGATTATCCCTCAGATTGCTCATTATTTTTAAAATTTCATCAGCCCCGCTCTTACCTCTCCGCACTATATATTTCATTTTCTCTTTTGAATAACCATATTCCAGATAGATATCCTGCAGCAACTCAAACAGGGTCTTACCCTGATCAATAGCCCATGCTGTGATCTCTGCCATCAGCGCACATGAAGTAACCGCATCTTTATCTCTCACGAAATCGGCAGGCATAAATCCAAAGCTCTCCTCACCACCTCCGATATATTTTTTAAATTCTTCCTGCTCTCTGATTACCTCAGCAATATATTTAAATCCGGTATATACATCGAAACATTCTATATCGTTTCTCCCGGCTATTTCAGCTATCATTTCGGTAGTAACAATAGTTTTTACAATATATTCATTACCTTTCAGTGATCCGGATGACTTCAGGGATGTAATAATATAGTATATGAAAAGCATAGCAGTCTGATTGCCATTTATAAGAACATACTTCCCCTTATCATTTTTCACTGCCACCCCTATTCTGTCCCCGTCAGGGTCAGAGGCCATTACCACATCTGCATCTACTTCCCTTGCCTTATTCAAAGCCATTGCCATAGCTGTTTCTTCTTCCGGATTTGGCGAAATGACAGTAGGAAAATCACCGCTTACCACATCCTGTTCAGGAACATTTATGATATTGGTAAATCCAAATTTCCGTAATGCTGCCGGTATTAACTTTACACCCGTCCCATGAATAGGTGTATATACAATTTTTATATCTTTATGTCTTGCAACCACTTCCGGAAATACAGAAACACTTTTTACTTTCTCTAAAAACTTATTATCAATATCTTCTCCGATAATTTCGATTAACTCGTCAGGCCCGTCAAAATTAATATCTCCGTGTTTTATCTTAAGTACCTCCTTTACAATATTAACGTCATGCGGCGCTACTATCTGAGAGCCGTCATCCCAGTAGGCCTTGTAGCCGTTATATTCTTTGGGATTATGAGAGGCAGTAATAACGACACCACTTTGGCATCCCAGTTCACGTATGGCAAAAGATAACTCAGGGGTAGGCCGGAGATCATCAAACAGAAATGCTTTTATTCCGTTTGCCGCAAAAATTTCTGCACTGCTCCTGGCAAAAAAGCGGCTGTTATTTCTGCAGTCATGCGCAATTGCAACCTTTATCTGTTTTAGCCCGGCAAAATTTTTCTTCAGGTAATTGGACAGCCCCTGGGTTGCCGCGCCCACAGTATATTTATTCATCCGGTTGGTGCCGACTCCCATAATGCCACGAATTCCTCCTGTTCCAAATTCAAGATCTTTATAAAAAGCATCTGTCAGTTCAGAGGGGTCTTCATTGTTAAGAAGTCTTTGAACCTCCTTACGGGTTTCTTCGTCATATGTTTCCGAAAGCCATTTCTCAGCCTTCTCCCTGACCAGCAGGACCAATTCTTTATTTTCCATTTATCTGGTATTTTGAATTTTTATCAGACACTTTTTCAGGCTATCCTTCCAATAAGGAATATCAAAACCAAAAGTAGCCTTAATTTTTAATTTATTTAACACAGTGTAAAATGGTCGCTTTGCCGAAGTTGAAAATTCAGAGGAGAGGACAGGTAATACCTCGCAATCTTTACCTGCAATTTCAAAAACAGCCTTGGCAAAATCGTACCAGCTTGCTACCCCTTCATTCGAAAAATTGTAAATGCCGGGGATAAAATATTGCCGGTCACCAGCAAATTTTTCAGTTATTGCGATTACCGCCCCGGCCAGATCTGATGCCCAGGTAGGTGTACCTGTCTGGTCAAAAACCACTTTCACGTGCCTGTTAGCCTCTCCCAACTGAAGCATTTTCTTCACAAAATTATTACCATAAAAAGAGTAGAGCCATGAAGTTCTCAAAATAACCGAATCCGGATTTTCGACAAGGCATGACCTCTCTCCTTCGAGTTTGGTCTTACCGTAAACGGTGGCCGGACCGACAGGATCGGTTTCAACATAAGGCACAAATGATTCTCCGCTATACACATAGTCGGTTGAAATGTGAATCACTCCGGAATGCAGGCGTCTAGCCTCTCTTGCCAGTAATCCGGGAGCCTGTGAATTGATTTTCTCTACCAAA
Organism: Bacteroidales bacterium; assembly: GCA_012522835.1. Classification (GTDB taxonomy): domain Bacteria; phylum Bacteroidota; class Bacteroidia; order Bacteroidales; family Prolixibacteraceae; genus JAAYJR01. Next base: position 1,805 of record JAAYJR010000510.1, on the reverse strand, counting down.
ACGGGATCATTCTCTGCTTTATCTACAGCAGTGTATGCAGCACAATTAATTATAAAATCAGGGTGTTCATCCTTGAAATATGCCTGAACCATCTTAGCATCAGTGATGTCCAAAGAATCAATATCGGTAAACAGAAATTTCCAATCCGGAAAATCAACAGATCGTTCTCTCAACTCACTCCCTAACTGTCCGTTTGCACCAGTTACCAATATCTTCATACTCTTGTAAAAATAAAATTCATTTCTGCATCAACCAGCATAGGGGCTGATAAATCTTTGTCAGACACAACAGGCTTTTCAGAGCCGGTCATCCAGTTTATTCCCAAATCAGGATCATTGATATTCACTGCCCTTTCTGAATTTCCATTGTATACATTATCACATTTATAAGAAAAAACTGCTGTTTCACTGAGAACAGAAAAACCATGTGCAAATCCTTTAGGTATAAATAACTGCTTTTTCCCAATATCATCCAAAATAACCCCGAACCATCGTCCGAAGGAAGGGGAACCTTTTCTCAGGTCTACTGCAACATCGTATACCCTGCCGCAGACTACCCTCACAAGTTTGGACTGTGCATAGGGTTCAAGCTGATAATGAAGGCCCCTGACCACTCCTTTTATAGATTTTGATTCATTATCCTGCACAAAAGATGCTGTTATACCAAAACTTCTGTATAACTCTTCTCTGTAGGATTCGAAAAAATAACCCCTGGGGTCATCGAATATCCGGGGCTCAATAATCAGCAGTCCCGGAATTTCTGTTTCAGTAACTCTCATATAATTTTGGTAAACTTAAAAAATTCAATCAAAAAAATTCTTATTTAAATAATTTAACACCGGAAAATAACAGCCTGCAGTTATTCATCCGGACGAATTGAGTCCGTAGTAACCTTTAATTTAATTTCCATTTTCGTAAATTCTAAAATGCCACTATTTGTTTCTCAGCGAGATTCAAAAGATATTCACCATACTGATTACCCGATAATGGTTTCGCAAGTTCTATCAGTTGTTCCCTGCTGATAAACCCCCGTTTATATGCAATCTCTTCTATACAGGAAACCTTAAGACCTTGTCGCTGCTCAATAGTAGCAATAAAATTTGAGGCCTGCAACAGGCTGTCATGGGTACCTGTGTCCAGCCATGCAAATCCCCTGCCCAGCAATTTAACATTTAATCTGCCTTCCTCCAGATAGAGGCGGTTAATATCAGTGATCTCCAACTCTCCCCTGGCCGAAGGTTTTAATTGTAAAGCTTTCTCCACTACATCATTCGAATAGAAGTACAATCCGGTAACAGCGTAATTGGATTTTGGGTTCCGGGGTTTCTCCTCGATCGAAATAACTTTGTTATCGTCATCAAAGTCTACCACTCCATACCTTCCGGGATCTTTCACATAATATCCGAAGACTAAAGCTCCGTCGTCTAATTTTGCAGCATCGTTAAGAATGGAACGAAAATTATACCCGTAAAAAATATTATCTCCGAGAATCAGACATACACTGCTGTTTCCGATGAATTCACTACCCAGAATAAATGCCTGCGCCAATCCTTCCGGAAAGGGTTGTATTTTATATGAAATATTCAATCCCAGCTGCCTTCCTGTGCCAAAGAGATTTTTATAAAATCCTATATCATCAGGGGTAGAAATGATTAAAATATCACGTATATCAGCCAACATCAGTACAGACAGAGGATAGTAGATCATCGGTTTGTCATATACAGGCAATATCTGTTTAGAAATGGCACGGGTTATTGGATAAAGACGTGTACCGAGTCCCCCGGCAAGTATAATTCCCTTCATTCG
>JAAYJR010000044.1 GCA_012522835.1 Bacteroidales bacterium | reverse complement strand
GCTGTACATCAAAAAATAAGACCGGGCATGGTTGTTAAAAATTCTCAAATCAGCCTGAGCCTGTTCAATTAAATTTGATTTTTAGGCGGGAATCCTTACTTTTAGCACTGAAATCATTTTAAACAATATAACTATGGCAATATTAAATTTGAGACCGAAAGAAGAATGTAAATATGATTGTATATCCCTAGGAGAGATTATGTTGCGCCTTGATCCGGGCGATAGCCGTATCAGGACAACAAGACAGTTTGCCGTGTGGGAAGGCGGGGGGGAATATAATGTTGCACGCGGACTGCGCAGGTGTTTCCGGCTTGACACTGCCGTTGTGACGGCATTTGCAGATAATGATATAGGACGTTTGGTGGAAGACTTCATAATGCAGGGCGGAGTGGATGTCGGATATATCAAATGGCTGCCTTTTGATGGTATTGGCCGTACAGTACGTAACGGATTGAATTTTACTGAAAAGGGTTTTGGGCTCCGTGGTGCGCTGGGTGTTTCTGACCGTGGAAATACTGCTGCATCGCAGCTTAAGAAAGGGGATATTGACTGGGAACAGATATTCGGCAGGGACGGATCACGCTGGTTTCATACCGGCGGCATATTTGCAGGACTTTCGGAAACAACTCCGGATGTTATTATTGAAGCCATGCAGGTAGCCAGGAAATATGGTACCATCGTATCATACGACCTTAATTACAGGCCTTCACTGTGGAAAACCACAGGCGGAAAGGAAAAGGCCCAGGAAGTAAACAGGGAGCTGGCAAAATATGTGGATGTGATGATTGGAAATGAAGAAGACTATACTGCTTCACTGGGTTTTGAAGTGGAAGGAGTGGATAAAAACCTGTCAAAACTGGATACAGGCAATTTTAAAAAGATGATTACAAAAGCAGTAAAAGATTATCCCAATTTCAAGGTTACCGGTACAACTCTGCGTACTGTTAAATCAGCCACAATAAATTCATGGGGTGCAATTTGCTGGGCCGGCGGAAATTTTTATGAAGCAACCCTTCGTGAAGACATGGAAATTTATGACCGGGTTGGCGGAGGAGACAGCTTTGCTTCCGGACTTATATTCGGTCTGCTCACACAGGATGACCCGCAGGTGGCGGTTGAGTATGGTGCTGCTCACGGTGCACTGGCCATGACCACACCGGGTGATACCTCAATGGCTACACGCAGTGAGGTTGAAAGCCTGATGAAGGGTGCCGGGGCAAGGGTAGTCCGTTAAGAATGAGAAGATTATCTTTTTGTTCATATTACTTTTAAATTTTTATTTTCTTTTATATAAGCAATGACTTGTATTTCAATCTGAAACCACAAAGACAATGGCAGCCGCAAAATAAATCAGCCTTGTCTGTGTCCGGTAAACAATTCCAGGAATATTCACATTACAGCCGGAAGAATCAGGGAATCTGAAATGATCAGGTTGTAATTATTGGATTATTGATTAACAGTCATATACTGATATAATTAAACCGACAAAACATGATTATTAAAAACTAAAAACATGAAAAAGTTTAATCTTCACAAAACACTGCTATTAGCGTGTTTGCTTTTACTGGTTGTTTCCCTGGCAATGATTTTCACCAAAAACTATCCGGCTGCCGGCTTTCTGCTGATAAGTTTATTTGTCGTACTCTCATTTGCAGTCAGAGGATTTGAAGCATTCAAGGGTTTATCGTTTACCATGTGGATGTTTGCTGCTGTTGCTGCAGCGATGTTCTTTCCTCAGCTCTTTGTTCAATGGGGTGATTTCAAGACAAGCGTACTTATCGTGCCCCTGCTTCAGATTATCATGTTTGGCATGGGATCGCAGATGAGTTTCGAGGATTTTGCAGGAGTCATTAAAATGCCCAAAGGGGTTTTGGTGGGCTTTTTTGGTCATTATCTCATTATGCCAATAACAGCCGTCATCATTGTACATATTCTGAAACTTCCTCCTGAAATAGCTGCCGGAGTCATTCTGATAGGATGTGTTCCCAATGGTCTGGCTTCAAATGTTATGTCGCTGCTCTGCAATGCCAACCTGGTGCTGGCAGTAACTGTAAGTGCAGTGACTACCATTGCAGGTCCTTTTGTTACTCCTTTTCTTATGAAAGTCATCGGAGGTCAGTATGTGGAGATTAACGTCTGGGCCATGATGATGGATATAATAAAGATGATGATCTTTCCCATAATTGCCGGTTTTATTTTCAATCTGATAAATTCAGGGAAAGTATCCCCGAAGAAAAGAAACATGCAGCTGCTTTATTATGCCATAGCCATTCTGCTTGCCAACCTGATACACTGGCATGTATATGAGACAGGCCTTGCAGGATACCTTCTTGTTTCGCTTAAAACCCTTGCAATGTGGATCGTTGTACCTGTGATACTTGGTATACTTTTCAGATATTATTTCAAAGGTGATACGACTGTTCAGAAAAAAATTCTGTCGATGCTTTCAATGGTAGGAATCGCTGTAATTGTAACAGTTATTACTGCAGCAGGACAGGAAAGTCTTCTTACTGTAGGCGGTGTTCTTCTGCTTGTTGTCACGATACAGAATATTCTTGGTTATGTTCTGGGTTACAATGCCGGCAGACTGTTCAGGCTGCCCAAGCGTGACTGCAGAACACTGGCATTCGAGGTAAGTATGTCAAACGGCGGACTGGCATCGGGTCTTGCCATGACAATCGGAAATATTGCGACGGTGGGACTTGCACCGGCTATTTACGGACCGCTTATGAATGTTACGGGTTCAACACTGGCAAGCTACTGGCGTACAAAGCCGGTCGATCCCGATGAAAGGCATGGTGACAAAAAATCAAAAAAAGTCACAGAAGAGAAAAAAGATAAGTAATCAGTGATGGAACAAGTATTAATTAATGTAAATATCTCGCAATGAAAAAATTAACTAGTGTATTGAGTTTGTTTGCAATAGCTGTCCTTTTCACTTTCTGTAGCACTGACAGACCGGTGCAGACAGTGGATGAGGCAGAGCAGATAAGGAATGTGGCTGCTGCCGTGGAAGATTTTAAGACTGCAATAATCAGTGCTGACAGGGATTTGCTTGAAAGCATTGCTTCAGACAAACTGGTATTTGGTCATTCCGGGGGAAAGGTTCAGAACAAGGCTGAATTCATCGAAGAACTTGTCAGTCTGATCCCCAATGATTACCAGGCAATTGATATGGCTGATCAGACCATTATGGTGTCGGGAAATACAGCTATCGTAAGGCATATATATTCTGCTGATTATCTCAGTGACGGTGTCCCGGGAAGCCTCAGGGTAGGCAATGTCCTTGTATGGCAGGAACAGGATGGAAAATGGAAGCTTATTGCCAGACAGGCTTACAGGCTTTAAAGGCGGATCAGAAGAACAGTCTTTTAATTTATAAAACTGATCCATAATAATGGATCCAAACAAATAAAAAATATTAACATGGCACGTTTTACAAGAACACAGGTAATCTTAAAAATGGCGGAATCCGGAATGATTCCGGTATTCTATAATAATGATCCGGAAGTCTGCAAGCAGGTTATTTCGGCCTGCTACAGGGGAGGGGTCAGGTTGTTTGAATTTACCAACAGGGGCGCTTATGCCCACCTGGTATTTGAGGAAATAAATAAGTGGGCTGCCGTTGAGTATCCGGATCTTATAATGGGAACAGGATCAGTTATTGATGCTCCGACCGCCATTCTCTATGCTCAGCTTGATTCAAACTTCATTGTTTCTCCGCTTCTTAATGAGGAAATGGCTTACGTGCTTAACAGGCGGAAGATACTATGGTCACCCGG
>JAAYJR010000072.1 GCA_012522835.1 Bacteroidales bacterium | reverse complement strand
GAATTATTGTCAAGCCTGAAAAAACCATACAGCGGGGGCAAATTCTCATAAAACTGATTGACATACATTTCAATATCTGAAGAAGTATTCCAAAATGAAGCATCATTGATTGCATCCAATGGATACCTTTCCAGATAGTCATCATTACAGGCCATAAGGGCAAATAATGACATAATTATTATGATAACTAAATTTTTCATATCTTTTTTATTAGGATTAGAAAGAAATATTTGCTCCGAATGAGTATGATCTATAAATAGAATAAGCTCCTGCATAGGTCATCTCCGGGTCGACAATTTTCTTATATATGTTATTAATTTCCCAAAGATTATTTCCGGAAAAATAAACTCGTATTTTGCTGATATTAAACCTTTGGGTCAAAGTTGCAGGAATTGTATATCCAAATGTCAACTGTTTTAATCTCAGATAAGCGGCATTTTGCAAGTACCGGGTCTGAACTGCAGCAACATCACTACCCCCCTGGATCAGAGGCCTTGGGAAAAAAGCGTCAGTATTCTCGGGCGACCACCAATCTGTACAAACCTTATGCATAGTAGTCCATTCACTGGTCCATGGATTAAGAAAAGTACCTGTAGAAAGCCATCTGTCCTGCTTCCCAATTCCCTGGAGAAATACCTTCAGATCAAATCCTTTCCAATCAGCGTCCGTAGTAACCCCGAAGCTGTATCTCGGGGTGCTGTTTCCAATTATTTTACGGTCACCCGGATTTTCCAAAGTGCTATTCCCATAAGTGATCTTACCATCCCCGTCAAGATCTTCGAAATACAGGTCACCGGCAAGACGCTCCCTGCCACTTATCCTGGTCTGGTCTAAAGCTTTTGCTTCTTCATCTGTCTGAAATATGCCTCCTGTTACCAATCCCCATATTTCCCCTATGTCTTTTCCTACATAATAATCGGAAAAAATTCCCTTTGGATTATCAAATTCCGTGATTGTTGCAGTATAATCAGATAATACAACTCTTGCCCCCAAACCTAATTCTCTAATCCTGTGTCTCCAGTCAACAGATAACTCCCATCCCGTTGTTTTCAGATCAGCGGCATTCTCCTGAGGCTCATTTACAGCCAGGACAGCAGGTAATGTTTTAGATTTTGTTAGCATGTTCTTTGTATCTCTTCTGTAAATATCAAATGTTGCGCTTAACCTGTTTTGCTAAATGGCTACATCAATTCCCAAATTTTGCTGGGTAACTGTTTCCCAGGTTAATGTGGGGCTAACCAGGCCAGGGGCATAAACCGTCATAGGCAGGGAATTACCTATAAGATGTTGACTTAACTGACCTGAACCAAATGATGCAATATACGGGTAATTCCCCGGAACACTCTGATTGCCTAAAGAACCATAGGAAGCTCTTAATTTCAGCATATCAAAAGTATTCTGCAAACCTGACAGGTATGGTTCATTTTCCAGACGCCAGCCGACTGATGCAGATGGGAAAAATGCAAATCGGTCATCTTTCGGGAATTTTGAAGTCCCATCGTAGCGGCCGTTAAATTCAATAAAATACCTGTTATCATAAATATAGTTAAACCGGGTAAATGCGCCCCTTATTGCAAATTCAGTTGCTGAATCGTCAACATATCTCAAACCATAGGAAAGGCTGAGGAAGGGCATTGATTCAATCATTTTATTTTCGCGTTCTGCCTCGAAAAATGACCTCTCAGAATTTTCCTGATTAAACCCTAACATCCATTTAACCGAATGTTTGCCGAAGTCATTATCATAAGTACCATATGCATTGAATGCCCAGTATCTGTTCCCGTAACTACTTTTAATTGTGCGGTTGGGATCCGTGTGCGGATATGATCCTCCGATGCTGCCATCTACCTTATATTGAGGCATTACATTATATGTACTGATCTCATTTTGATCTTCTCTGTTATAAGAATAATCAATATTAAATACTGTGTTTTTAAAAGGTTTTAATATGGCAAGACCTGTCAGCCAACTATCACTGCCATCCCTTTTCCTGTAACCTCCTTCTTCGTGATAAAATACCATATTTGCTACAGCTCCTCCCGCCCAATAATTACCGTCGGGGGTATATACAGGCCAATTAGCCCATTGTACAAAATGTTGAGGCAGATTTGTTTCTGAAAAACCTCCGCTTTTATTGTCAGGCGGATAGAATTTTTTCATATTATTAACTGAAATCTTGGCACCGATGGTAATCCAGTCTGTGACATCATAACTAATATTTGACAATAAATTATAACGCTCATATTTTTCATCAAAATGCCTTGGCATACCTACCTGGCTAAAATAACTGATAGATGAATAATAGTTCACTTTTTCGCTGCCACCTGAAATGCTTGCAGTATATTGTTGCTGCGGATAACTATCCCTGTATAG
>JAAYJR010000363.1 GCA_012522835.1 Bacteroidales bacterium | reverse complement strand
TTCCTTTTATGAAGTTATCAAGGACACTTTTTGAAATGTTATTGTGCATAAAAATTTTTTACAGTTAAAGAAGGAGAGTCCGAAAAATCTCCTTCTTTTTACTAAACTAACCTGTTGTATGCAAAAATGCTTTACTATACTTTATATCCTGAAAACAAAAAAATCCCTGGTGAAAAATTCAATTATTTTTCATTTTTTTTAGGCTGGCTGGATCTATTTACAAATTCCTCTTAAAATTTATTGGCAAAAATTTGCCACAAAGTTCCTGTAAACTACATCTGCTATTTGATAATATCCGGCTGTCGATGGATGTACTCCGTTTGTACCTATCTTTTCCGTTTTATTTGATCTGGTATTTACTGGTTTATCCGTTTCGGGCATATTATATTCAGAATCAAATTGGGAAGCTACATCAACATATTCCATGAAGGATGAATATTCAGTCTCATTGCACCAGGACTGATAAGCTTTGTTCATATTTAATGCTGTCACCACCATTCCATATGTATCTGCATAACCTTTCCCGGCTGCCCCATAATTTGCCCCCATTCCTCCGTTTAAGCTTGGGAGCTGAATACCCATAATTTTTACCTTACAAGCCGGATAATTTGCATGAATATGGTCTATTAATGATTTTGCTGTCATTATCACTTCCGAAAAATCCGTTTTCCAGGCTGTTTGTCCGTTCCACGTAAGCAAAAAACAGATAACATCGCATTGCCCTTTCATATATGTATTTACATATTGTGGAAAATCTAACTGGCCTGTATCAGCTTCCCAGAATGGGTTACCTGAATCAGCTTCAGATGAACTGAATTTTATGGAAGCATCACCATTGCCGGATACTTTGGCTAATGTGCCTGAAGCGGCAGGGGAACCTGAGCTTGTGGCAGAAATATAACCCCCTCCGTCGGTAAGATTAACCTCTGAAATTGTATAATCAATATTGTTATTTGAGTAAACAGCACCAATGGCCGGAGGTGTGGAAATTCCGGAAACATAAAATTTATACGCTGATCTTCCTTGTGTTGCATAAGATGACCATTGCCAGCCTCCATTACCTTCCCAACCAATTCCTCCTCCTGTTTTTCTTCCTAAGAATGAAATATTATCCAATCCTGATCCTGCGGGATTACCACTATTTCCTGTTAATCTTCTGGAAGCTTCCTGACACCAAACTCCTCCGGCTGTTAAACTATCACCAACACATAAAATGTGCAAATTGGCTGATGGTGATTGAACTATACCTTTAGTAACAAGTGTAGATGTTTTAGCTCCTAAGACAGTTCCATCTTTTGACTTTACTTCTATTTTGAATAGAGTATCACCAATATCTTCTGCTGCCGGCAAATCTTCAAAATATCTTGGATACTGTTTCCCTTTACTACATGTCACAAGTATATCATAAATATAGGGATTTGGAGCTTTTATCATGCCCCGGTAGAATAATTGAATGGTATCACCAACTATTGCATAGATTTTATCAGGCAAGAATATTTCAACTTTATCATTTCCTAAATCCGTGAGTTGCATGCCATGATCGTTCAACCCTGTCGATCCGTCCCTAACATCATCTATATCAGGATTATTTTCCGAAAATGCCATTTTGGGAACCATAGCAAGGCCGGTAGCCGCCAACCCTGCAGATTTAAGAAATTCACGCCGTTTATAACCGGAATTATTGGTAACTGAATCCATATCTGAAATATTTTAATTAATATAATCGGGTCGTTGATTTTATTTTATAAGTCAAATAAGGTCAATTGGTCAGACTTTATTTAACAGTAAATTTCTGAACATGAACATCAAGGACAAAAGCAAAATTAATATTTTATCAGACACATAGCTGAATTTTTCGGTAAACGAATGGATGTAATCCGAATCAGGTTGCAACAGAAGATAGCACTCTCAGGTTTCAATTTAGATTTAATTCTTGATAACTAATTTGGCAGGGGCAGTAACTTTTTCAATTGCCAATTCTTTTCTTTCGCTGTCCCAGTTATAATTATCTCCAGACAATTGGTTTTTATTACACCATACTGAAACAGGTCTTTTATCAACATGCATAATTATTTTCCAGGTGCGGGCTGATACTTTTCCTTTAAAGTCACCCCTGGCTTCACCGATTTGTATAATCGATTCATTATCTGTCCGTCTTGATGAAAAATGTGTTACTGAAAATTTGCCATTAAGATGGTCAAAACTTAGACCATCATCTTCATAGAGATCAAACGTTGATTCATCCTCATCAGGAAAAACATAAAGAGTCATTTCATTCATAGGCTTCTCACCCCTGTACTGCATTATCGGCCCAAACGGAATGATGGCTCCGGAACGTATATATAATGCACCCCCCCGGTCAGATGGCCATGACACCTCCAGTTCCTGCTGACCATCAATAACTTCTCCTGTCCAGTAATCTTTCCAGTCACCTTCAGGAATATAAATCATATTTCTATAGATACCAACCATCATATCCCTTCCAAGAAGGTATTGATGAAGGTTGTTACGACAATTCTGATCATTCTGAAATTCCATTGTCAGTGGGATAAGCAGAGGCCATCCCGTTTTTGTAGCATAAAATGCCCACGAATATAAATATGGGATAAGTTGTGACCTTAACCTGGCATAATACTTATGCATTTGGGTTAGCTCAGTCCCTTGTATCCATGGCATTCTGAAATAGTTCCAACTGTTTATCTGGCTCCAAGGCTGAAGATAGCCAAAATGAATCCCTTCTTTTTCGGTCACTTCCATATCATTAGTCGCCCAACTATGTCCGACAATTGAAGTATTAAGCATAGCTCCCAATGTGACCAGCCTGCCTCCCGTATCTCCTGTCCATGTTCCTGACCATGCCTGAAACCCTGTCCATCCGGATGGAGTAAAAACTACGGGACGGCGGCCTGTATGCTCTTTAAACCCTTCATACATCTGACGTGAATAAAAAAGAGGATACAGATTATGCATTTCTTCATCCTGCATCCCGTTCCCCCATATTTTATCAGGGTGGTCAAGGACCTGTTTTGACCCGTCTTGTTTGAAAAAGTCGATACCCTGATCAACAAATTTTTTCAAATGTTCAAACCATGGCTCCTCCTTCTCTGAGGATTCTTCCTCCTTCTCAGCAGAAGTGTCTGATTTAACAAGATGCCCGTCTCTTTCAACAAAATCACGGGAAACCTTATTTGACATAACTTCCTTCTGAATATGATTTTTTTGTTCCAGTCGCCTCTCTTCTTCATAAGACAAGTCATAATTAATGCAAAGCCAAAGCTCAAGTTTTAAACGCATACGTTTGAAATCGTCAATAAAATTATGAGGCGCCTTAAAGGCATAAGAAGGAATAGGAAACCGTTCTTTACTCCAACTCTTTTGGGTTGAAAAATCATAATTCTTCTCCATCCAGCCAGGTTCCAGCCCAATTACATCGCATGGTATTTCCTCCCTGCGGAAGTTTAATGCATCATTCACTGCTTCATAATCATTAGCCTGGGTACGGCAAATATACCAGAGTCCAAAAGCCCAATCAGGTGGAAGTTTAGGTTTACCTGTCAGTTCAGTATACAGATCGAGAAGTTCTCTAGATCCGTCACCTGTCATCACATAATAATCAACAAATCCGCTTCCATCTTTCCAGAAATATTTATCCGGATTACTTTTACACATATCAAAGACTACTTTATGTGTTGAATTTACCAGAACACCAACACCCAGCGTAGACATAAAAAAAGGTACCGGAATATATGACTTCACATTGCGTACATTACAATCAGCAATATGGCCCCTGTGGTAAAGCCTTTCACGCGATTGGTCACCAAACCCTATCCAATCCTCATTCTGGTTTGCTTCAAATGTGACATTGGAACCATTATCCCTTATGTTTACCGCTAATTGCCTGAGAAGAATTTTATCATTTTTTTTATTGGTTACTAAAATTTCCCCTGTTAAACGGTTGCCGGTAACTTTAATACTTGATGTTTCGGCAGTAAAATTGTTTTTTGTATCCGAAATATTCACGTTCAGATCACCAGGATCAATATCCTGAATAAAACCATAACGATTGAGGCCTGATTCATGATATCCATTGTCATCATCAGAAATTCTTATCCTGATGATATCTGCTTTAAGAAATTCCAGACGAATAGAAGTCCCTTCAAAAAAATCAGTTTCCAATATATTGTGAGGAGTTTTGACAACATCCTGCCCTGATGACACAACCGGAACAATAAATAAAATCATTATAGCTATTCTACAAAAATGACTCTTAACATAAAGCCAATTTAAAATGTCATATTTTTTATCCATGAAGTATAAATTTTGTCCGCCCCGAAAAAAAGCCCGGACGATTGATTATTGGTTTAATTCCATATAGTAACAGGTTTTATATCTAATCGCTTTGGGGTCAGTTTCCCTCGCTCTGTGCCGTGATAGTTCATTTCTTCAGGTATTCCTTGCCCCGCAGACCTGGATTACCTGTCCGCTGACATAGGATGAAAGATCGGAAGCAAGGAAAAGAGCAACACCTGCAACCTCTTCAGGC
>JAAYJR010000462.1 GCA_012522835.1 Bacteroidales bacterium | reverse complement strand
AGTTGAATTTATTGTAGTAAACATTACCAATGTTGTTATATACCCGTGCTATTGCTAATTCATTTTTAACAGAGTCGGACCTATATGATTGTTCTGCAAGTAAAAAATGTTCCAGAGCCTTGTCATACTGTCCAATATTCCGGTAAGTAATTCCCAGTCCGTTATTAATATTTCGCAGGTTAAAGTGGTTTTCAGAATAGATTTTTTTACCTGTTTCAAATGCATATTTAAATGAATCCAGTGCCTGGCTGTATAATCCTTCGGAATACAATCCTAATCCTGCTTCATAATAATGTTGCATCAGAAGGCTGTCCTCGTAATGGTTATTGACAGAAGCACTTATTTCTGTTGAGGATATGCAAATTATCAGAATTAATATCTTATTAAATGCGTCCATAAATATTGATGGTTATCAAGCTTGCCAAATTAAAGGATTTTAATTTTTTTTCCAATAATGGGTTACCTTTTTCTTCGTTTTAGAATTAACTATTAGAATGTGTATTTTAAATTAAACGAATTAAAAAAAAGCAGAGGAATGAAAAGGACTGATAACCGTGTAAAAAGAATTTCAGAAGGTATTGAATATTTATCAATTAACGAACTGTTTTACGTTCGTGGTGGCAGTGTTGAAAGACCGGCATCAAGGCCTATAGACATTATTGATCTCGATAAAGAATAATTTCCATATTTAAATAAATTTTATATCATTTCTCTGATAGATTACCAGGGAGATGGTATGTTCTTTTGCCTTCAAATAAAGGATATTGTGCATAAATGCATTTCAATGGTCCGTTGTAGAGGGTAATTTTTTTTGATGGTTTCAATCCCACATATTTCAGATGTTCAGGTGATGTTGTAAGTATCCACGCAGAATTTCCTGCAAAATTGTGTTTCAACCTTTCTCCTATCATATTATAGATCTCGTCAAGGTTTTGGTATTTCATCCTCTCTCCATAAGGAGGGTTAATTATAATAGTAGCGTCTTTTGTTTTTATGCTCAACTCTTTCATGTCGCATGCTTTGAAACTAATCCATGGAAATACCCTTGCATAGCGGGCATTGCTTTTAGCTTTTACAATATTAGTTTCTGATATATCGGATGCATATATTTTTTTTGCAAATATTCCGGCTGTTTGTTTACCTTTTATATACTCAAGTAATGTTTTGTCAAAATCCGGCCAATTTTCAAATGAATATCTTTTTCTGTATTTTCCGGGAGGTATGTTCCGGGCGATTAATGCCGCTTCTATCGGTAATGTACCAGAACCGCACATTGGATCGATAAAATCTGTATTACCATTCCAGCCTGAGATAAGAATCATACCGGCTGCAAGAACCTCATTCAGGGGAGCTTCTCCCTGTACTGACCTGTAACCGCGTTTATGGAGGGATTCGCCTGAACTGTCAAGGGAAAGTGTGCAGAAATTTTTATTGATATGTACATTAATTGTAATATCCGGATTTGAGGTATTCACATTCGGCCTTTTGCCTGCAATTTCCCTGAAATGATCAGCAATGGCATCCTTGACTTTTAAGGAGGCAAACATCGAATTGCGAAAATCTTCAGAATGTAATACAGTACTGGTGACCATAAAACTCTGATCCTGTGTCAGGTATCTGTTCCATTCAGCCTCTTTGCATTTTGTATAAAACTGGCTGACATCCCTGAACCGGAAAGCAGTTACCTCTTTTAAAATCCTGAGAGCAGTTCGCAGATAGTAGTTTGACCTATAAATAACTTCGAGGTTGCCTTTGTAAAAAACAGCACGGTTACCCGGTTTTATATCTGTTCCGCCTATTATTTTGATCTCTTTTGCCAATACATCCTCCAGTCCGGAAAATGTCTTTGCGGTAATATTGTAAATATCTGTTTTCCCTTTTGTTTTATTAGATTCCCGTTCCATTAAAAAAAGATTGTTCTTTCGGAAATGACTGAATTATTCTTGATTTTGCCGGAACATCCCTTGTGATCCAGACATTACCACCGATAACGGAATCTTTTCCAATTGTTATTCGTCCCAGGATAGTAGCTCCTGAATAAATTACAACATTATCTTCAACAATCGGATGCCTGGGTATTCCTTTAATAGGGTTGCCATTTTCATCCAGGGGAAAGCTTTTTGCACCTAAGGTAACCCCCTGATAAATTTTTACATCATTGCCAATAATTGAGGTTGAGCCGATGACAACTCCGGTTCCATGGTCTATTGTAAAACTTTCTCCAATTTCTGCTCTTGGATGGATATCTATGCCGGTTTCACTATGAGCCATTTCTGTCAAAAACCTTGGAATGAGTGGAACTTTCAATTTCAGCAGCATATGTGCAAGCCTGTAGTTTGTAATAGCCCTTATTCCCGGATAGCAAAAAATAACCTCTCCCAGGTTTCTGGCTGCCGGGTCATTCAGATAGGTGGCATTGACATCCAATACCAATTTTCTTCTGATTTCAGGCAGGCTTTCAATAAACTCAGTTGCCGTCAGCTGAGCCATTTTGGTGTGCGTCTTTAATTTATTGCTTTTCTTATCCTTGCATTCAAAGCACATGCCAGCCAGTATCTCTTCACTCAGTAACTCAAATAACTCGTCAATATAGACTCCCATGTAGTGCCTTGTAGTATTCGGCCGCAAAGATGTGTTTCCAAAATAACCGGGAAATAGTATCTCCCTGACCATCTCTATAATCGTTCTTAATTTGACTCTTGAAGGCAGTGGTTCCCCAAGTTTATGTTCATGGCATACGATATTAATACTGTCGGGATCGCTGAGCCGCTCAATAGTCTTTGATATTTTATTGTCAATTTCCCGGGATGTCATGGTGTTTTTAATATATGTTTACACAAAAGTACATAATTAAAAAAAATCAAATTATAAATATTGCTCATAAAGGCCTATGTTAATTTATTTATCTTGTCTTCGACTGATTTTAATGCATTTTCAAACCGTTCAGAATTTTGTCCGCTGATTATTTTATAATCAAAACCGTATTTCTCAATAGTTTTAATATATTTTTTTTGCAGTATTCTCCTTTTTTGTCCTCCGTTTTCCCTAACCGGGTCTGGTACCCACGGCAGGTCAATATCACATACAAGGAACATGCATATTTTTGAATTTTTTATTTCATTTTCAAGCCAGAGAGGGCTTTCCCCATATACAACCTCAAACCATATTTTAGTAATTATCAGCCATGTGTCAACAAATATGAAAGGATAGTTACTGTTTTTGTATTCATTTATCTCCTTTACCTGTGTTGATGCTATTATTTCAACATCCCCGGAGGTATACGGCCTGTTCAGGTGTTCAATGTAGTTTCTTGCAAATTCAGGAATATACGGTACATTAAAGTGATTAGCAAGCCATTCTGCCATAGCGCTTTTCCCTGTAGATTCAGCGCCTGTTATAACAAATATGGCAGGAGTAGATTTCATTTGTTTCATCTGGTTAAAATTAGGGATTTTTTCCATTCCCGGTATCCTGCGACTGCCAATATGGTGTATATGATGAACAGAATAACGGTAGGCCACAAGCTTTTATAAACATATAACCCGGCTGAGACGATATCTACAAAAATCCATATCAGCCAGTGTTCTATATATTTTTTTGCCAGCATCCAGGTTGCAATTATACTAAGGGCAGTGGTGAGGGTATCCATGAAAGGAACAGTCGAATCTGTAAATTTTAACAGTATAAACAGTATGGCAACATAAATTAATATAAAAATTACTGCTAGCTTTAACATCACTTTACGTGGCACCCTTTTGACCGGCAATTCAGATTTGGCATTATCAGTGCCGGCAGCCTGTCTGCCACCTTTAAGCCAGTAATACCAACCATATATGCTTATAAAAACATAATAAAACTGCAGTCCCATGTCAGCATAGAATCCTGATCGAAAAAAAACAATAATATATAACAGGGAGGTCAGTAAGCCGGTAGGCCAGGTGAAAATATTTTGTTTTATTGAGAAGAAAATATATAATATACCCAATGCTGCTCCCAGCAATTCAACTATATTGTTATTTATCCAGTTAAGAAATATTTCTGTCATGTAATATCGCGAACTATAAAATTAGAATGGTAACTGTACAGCCTGCACAGTTAATATTTTGGACAGGTAATGAATAAAAAAATATCTCTGTTTATCACAAATGAAGTGTTTTGAAACAGGTATTATTCAGTTGAAACGAGCAGAGTATTATACTGATTTTTATCATTCAGTATTTCCAGGGCCTTACTGATTGCTTCATCATCCTGATAAAATATTTTATAGAAGCTGTTTCTTGAATATATATCATGGGCAATCAATGCCTTCACCTCTTTTTTCATCAGATCAATAGTAAATGAAAGACTCTCTTCATTTTTTTCAATTCCTTCCTGTATGCCGCCTTCAACTATTATATTGACCATTTCGGCGGTGACCTGAAATTTTTCGTTGTAATTTTCGAACTCCGGGTATTTATTTTTTAAGGATTCCCGGTTATTATCTACATAGTTCAACACAAAATTGTGGATTATATTATTCCTCCGGAGCATATTATAATAGCTGAAATGCTCTGATGTATCCATAGGAATGAATATGTCAGGCATTATGCCTCCACCTCCAAAAACAGGCCTGTCGTTAATTAAAGTATTATATTTAAGAGAATCGCTGAAAAATATACTGTCCCTGGAAAATAATTCACCATTAGTGAGCCGCTCGAGGTAATCTTGTTTATATTCTTTAACCCCTTTATCGTAAGGTTTCTGTATACATCGTCCACTTGGAGTATAGTAATGAGCTGTCGTAAGCCTGACCACAGAACCGTCGGTAAGGAAATATGGCTTCTGTACCAATCCTTTACCAAATGACCGTCTTCCGATTATCAGTCCACGGTCCCAGTCCTGAATAGCCCCTGATACTATCTCACTTGCAGAAGCTGAGGTTTCGTCTACCAGGATGACCAGGTTGCCTTCGCGAAATATTCCGTTGGCGGTTGATTTATATTCTCTTTTAGGTTCATTTATACCGTTGGTATAGACTATAAGCTGGTTATCATTAAGAAATTGGTCTGTTATATCTATTGCTGTTTTCAGATAACCACCGCCATTTCCCCGCAGGTCAAGAACCAGGTTTTTAATATTTTCTTTATTGAGGTCATTCATTGCACTGGTGAACTCGTCTAATGTGGTTGCCGAGAATTTGTTCAATTTAATATATCCGGTAGATTTATCAAGCATGTAGGAAGCATCAAGGCTGTTTATTGGTATTTTATCCCTCACAATAGTGAATCCTAACAGATCAGAAAGGCGGTTTCTTGAAACTCTTAAGTCAACTGTTGTGCCTTTTTTACCTCTCAACATAGTCATTACATCACTGTTTTTTAGTCCAATGCCTGCAACATTCTTTTTGTCTATCTCCACTATACGGTCACCGGCAAGGAGTCCTGCCTTTTCTGAGGGGCCACCCTGTATTACCGACACGACCAGTAGAGTGTCCTTGAATATATTGAATGAAATTCCAATTCCTTCAAAATTTCCCTTGAGGGGTTCATTCATTTTTTCTACCTCATCTTTCGAAATATATACTGAGTGGGGATCAAGCTCACCCAGCAGGTGTACAATAGCATTCTCTGTTAACACATCCACATCGGCTGAATCAACATAATAGCCGTCGATAAGTCTTAGAAGCCGGCCGAATTTGAGCTGATTTTTCTGTACCGCCTCCTGTGCATTTACAAGATACGGCGATTCAATAAAAATCAGAACAGTTAATACTATTATAAATTTAAGCCATTTGAATTGCATCTGTTAAAAATTTTATGATTGCAGTAAATTATTTCTAATTAACTTTAATTATCCAGATATTAAACGTTTATTCCCATTCAATTGTTGCAGGTGGTTTTGAACTAATATCATATATCACCCTGTTTATACCCGGAACTTTATTAATAATTTCATTTGACATTTTTGAAAGAAACTGATACGGAAGATGCACCCAATCGGCTGTCATTCCGTCAGTTGAAGTTACGGCACGCAAAACAATTGTATTTTCGTAAGTCCGTTCATCCCCCATAATACCGACTGAATTTACAGGAAGCAATATAACTGCAGCCTGCCATACTTTTTCATAAAGGCCCCAATCCCTTAGTCCGTTTATAAAAATAGCATCTGCCTCCTGGAGCATCATTACTTTTTCAGGTGTAACCTCTCCAAGTATCCTGATTCCCAATCCCGGACCAGGGAAAGGATGTCTTTCCAGGAACTTATTATCCAGGCCAAGTGCTTTCCCTACTCTTCTTACTTCATCTTTGAACAGCAACCGTAAAGGCTCTGCCAGCTGCAACTTCATCTTTTCGGGAAGTCCGCCGACATTATGGTGTGATTTAATAGTCACAGATGGCCCGTTGACTGAAACCGACTCGATCACATCAGGGTAAATTGTACCCTGGGCAAGCCATTTTACATTTTTTATTTTATGAGCTTCCTCATCAAATATCTCAATAAAATTACGACCGATAATTTTTCTTTTATGTTCCGGATCACTAATTCCCCTCAGGTCATCAAGAAATTTCTGTTTTGCATTGATGCCACGCACATTGAGTCCCATGTCTTTATAGGAATGCAGAACGGTTTCATATTCATTTTTTCTCAGCAATCCGTTATCCACAAAAATACAAATCAGTTTATTCCCAACAGCTTTATTGAGCAGTAAGCCTGCAACCGATGAATCAATTCCTCCTGAAAGTCCCAGAATTACTTTATCATCTCCAAGCTTTTGTTTCAGATCCTCCACCGTGGATTCAATGAAAGATGCAGGGGTCCATGACTGTTTGCATCCGCATATATTAACCACAAAGTTTTTTAGGAGTATTAATCCATCGGTGGTATGATATACCTCAGGGTGAAACTGAATCCCGAAGGTAGGCTCATTTTCGGTTTTAAATGAGGCATATTTTACATCTTCCGTGGATGCAATAACTTTATAATCTGAAGGTAATTTTATGATAGAATCTCCATGGGACATCCACACCTGGGAATTCTCATTTATATCTTTGAAAAGAGATGTGTCGCTGTTAATATACCTGAGCTTTGCCCTGCCATACTCCCTCGAACCCGAAGGTGCCACCTCACCTCCAAAAAAGTGTGCGAGATACTGGGCACCATAGCATATGCCCAGCAGGGGAACCGCCCCTTTTATGCCTGACAGGTCAGGTCTTGGCGCGTTTGAATCCCTGACTGAAAAAGGGCTTCCGGAAAGAATGACACCTTTTACAGTATGATCAATTTTTGGATAATGATTAAAAGGGTGTATTTCACAATACACGTTTAGCTCACGAATCTTGCGGCCTATCAACTGTGTATACTGAGACCCGAAATCAAGGATCAGAATTTTATCCTGCATTAGCTAAAGTTTTATACTTTAAAAAAAACAAAAGTATAAATTACCACGAGATTACTTTATTAGATAAGTCTTAAAAAGGTCAAAATTATTTAGAAATATAAACGTTTAATCTTACGTGATGGTCAAATATTGTTATTTTTGAATGAATTTTGGAAAAGTCCTGATGAAGTTTTATAAGATACTGATTATAATATCAACTTGCCTGGCATTTTCTACCGTAATTTACGGCCAGCAGCTAAAAGAGAATGAAGTCATTGTTATCAAAGGCGAGAAGTATGTACTCCACCAGGTGCGTACGGGAGAGACTATGTACTCTTTGGAAAAGAAATTCAGGGTAGACAGTATTACTTTAATTACTCACAATCCCCATATAGCTGAAGGAGGTTTAAAAATTGGTGAGATTCTGAAAATACCTTTAAGAGAGGATGTTGATCTTAGAGAACAGCCGGTTTATATAAAGGGAGACCCTACGTATTTTGATTACTATACAATAACCTCAAGAAGGGAAACCCCCTATTTCATTGCCAAAGCGCATGGTATTACCGTTGAAGAGATATTCGCATATAATCCTGAAGTGGAGAAATTCAGAAAGGGTATTAAAATACGGATCCCGCGATGGGAAAAGCTTTCCGGAAAGGAGCCAGCAAAAGAAACAGAACCGGATAGTGAGGTAGTTACAGAAAGGGAAACGGTAAAGGCAGAAGAACAGGTATCCGGGCAAAAAGAGATTGAATTGATAAGGCATACTGTTAATCCCGGAGAGACGTTATTCTCATTATCACGAAAGTATGGTGTTTCAGAAAGTGAGATACTGTTTTATAATCCTGATGCTAAAGATTTAAAAGCAGGGAGCATACTTTATATTCCACAGCCAGAGAGGCCACTTGCAGATGTGACATTACCGGAAACACCTCCAGAAGGTCAATTCCCTCTATCAGAAGGTCAGTTTTTTGAACATACAATAGTGTCGGGGGAGACTCTTTGGAGTTTATCAAGAAGATTTGGAGTGACTGAGGAGGAGTTAATAGGTTTAAATCCTGTTTTAAAGGAAGAATTTCCTGCAGGAATAACCATCAGAGTCCCGGTAAAAGAATCATCACTGGTTCAGGCAGAACCCGTTAATGAAGATGCATTTGAAAAGCATATTGTTAAACCTGGAGAAACTTTATTTGGACTTGCGGAACAATACCGGGTGACTATACCAGATATTAAAAAATTTAATCCTGTCCTTGAAAAGAGAAACCTGGTTACCGGCGAAACGTTACTGATCCCTAAAACTGAAGAAAAGGAAGTCGTTACTTTTAATGAGGAGTCAACTAATCCTGATACTGTTACGATGATAGTACCACAGTTCGACGATGATTATTATGAAGTAAAGTTTGCTGATAAAATACCCGCAAGTTGTCTTCCCCGCACCGATCAGCAGGTTCAGGATAAGATTTATAATATTGTGTTGTTTTTGCCATTGTATATCAATGATAATGAGTTATTAAACAGAGAATACGACGAAAGTGCAGATTCTCAGCAGGATTCAGCAGTTAACGAATTTAATAATTTTGAAAATGATTCGGTTATTGAACCAGAATCAATTCAAAAATTTCATGATTTCTATCAGGACAGTGAAAATTTTATCATGTTTTATGAAGGGGTCCTGCTGGCAATTGATTCAATGCAGAGAACAGGTATGAAGATTCGCCTTGATGTATTCGATACCCAAATGAAGCTTGATCATATAAGGAACCAGATCAGCCGGATTAACTTTTTGAATACCGACCTGATAATAGGACCTGTATACCCTCAGGTTCAGAGGGAAATCGCATCACTCGCATCTAAAAACAGGGTTCCTATAGTGTCTCCACTGGCTTCACAATCTGAAGTGCTGGTTTCAAATCCCTATTATTACCAGGTCAATCCCGATAGAGATATTTTGGACATTAAAACTGCAGAACTGATTGCTGAAGAGTACTTTAATAGCAATTTTATTGTATTTAAAACGCGCAGTGGAGGGGACGAGATGAGTAGAAAAGTACCAGAAATGATCAGGGAAAGACTACTGCACACAGGTTATTATGGACAAGCAGAAGGGTTTAATTTTAATATTTACGATTTTAATCACGGGGGGGCAGCCGGAATAAGCAGTTTATTGTCGCATGATAAAGAAAATGTAATTTTTATTCCCTCCATGGATGAGGGACAGATAAGTGTGGCTTTGTCAAATATTAATAATTTTGCCGGAGAATATTCAATTACCTTAATTGGATTTAACAGGTATCAGCAGTTTAAAAGTATCAATATTGAACTTTTCCATAATCTCAAATTGCATTACGTTGCTCCTTACTGGGTCGATTACAATGATAAGTCAACTATAGCTTTCATTAAAAAGTTCAGGGATTATTTTCATACAGAACCCGAAAATTTTGGATTTCAAGGTTATGATGTTACTCTCTATTTTTTAAGTGCATTGAAAAATTATGGCAAAGAGTTTTCTGAATGTATTCCTTATATGGATGTAAAGCTGATTCAGGGAGATTACCGGTTTGAGCAGGTTTCCCGGTTTGGCGGATATATGAATAACGGCGTGTCGGTAATTTACCACAGGCCTGATTTTGAAGTTGTCAGAAAAAGAATCCTGGGACCTCAGAATATAGCCCGTAAATAGAAATGGATTTTTACCTCTTTTACATTTTACTTCATAAAGCGGCTTATCAGTACCTCAGTAATTATGAACAGAAGTGCGGCAATAATACAATACTTCCATAGCTGCCGGCCTCTGTTAATTTCATCAATAATATCTCCATAAGTCCTTTCGATACTGGTAATTACAGAAGTGTTTGTTAGTCCGGCTGCTTTTATTTTATCCGTTAACTCAGTACTGCCGGTATATTTAAGGTCAGATTCATCACGGTTATAATTGAAAGCAAATGAAGTTATAGTCTTTTCACCGGTTTTTACCAAATATTGTCCGGCATTTTCTATCATGTTGTTTAATTCAATACGGCTTCCCTGGTTGGTTACAGTGATTCCCGGAATAAATTTGTTGCCTGTTTCCTTATTGTCTATTTCGACAGATGATCCAATGTCTACATTCATACTTTTCGGCAACATAACAGCCATATCTTTGCCTACAGTATATGTCGTTCTCTGGTCCGGGATGCTATTCAGCACAATGTTATATATTGCTGGTACAAAAATAATATCACGGGCAAAAGCTTCATTAGTTTTCGTCAGGGGAAATGCAAAAATCCATACCTTCCCTTTATCAAACGGACTTACCGACATTGCCTTATTTCCGTTTCGGAACCAGAGCAGGTTCGCTTCCGGGGTAAGCGATTTTTCCTCAAACTTGTAGTGAAAACTGATTTCAGGCATGACTGCATCATCTCTCCTTTCCTGAAAAACATTCTTAAAGAAATTATTATCATAGTCTATCCCTGACACAGGCTGTCTGACTGAATCGATACCGGTAATATTGGCAACCCTGAATTTTGAAAGGAAGAGGTTATCGTGTATCTGGTTGTTACCCGGACTGGGGAAAAAAACCACCGAAGTTCCGTTAGAAACAGCTTCAGCAAGCTCGTTCAGGAATCCGGTTGAATAATTATCTATCCCTGTCAGGAATATTGCATTGTATTCCGGTAGTTTGCTGATCTGCAAGCTTTGGATATTCATTGTCTCAAGTATTATATATTCATCTTCTTCCAGTAATGAACTTATATAACTTAATCCTTCAAGAGAATATTCACTGTCGCTGAATATCGCCAGGGTTTTTAATTTAGGTTCGACAAAATAACTGAAATACCATATATTGTCATGTGTAAATGGATAATCAGTTATTTCTATCCTCCCCAGTTGGATGCCTCCTGACACATTAGTGTATTTTAAATTTGTAATAACTTCACTGTTTGAAGTTACTGAAAAGTTTGTAATTGATTTAAGAGAGTCATTCAGGTAAAGCCTGACAGGCAAATTATTATAATCTTCGTCAGATATATTTTTAATCCTTACAAATATATTTTCCTGTTGGTTAAGGGCGTGGGCCGGTACTTCCATCCAGCACGAGTCTATATACAGGTTCTTTACCTCTGATGGGAAAAGTGGAATAAAATAGTTTATATTCCTGCCGTTATTAAAATTCTCAGGATCTGTTATACTTCTTTGAAAATCTGAAATATAAAAAAGAGTGCCCGTATTGTCATTACCTGATTCAAGTTCAAAACGGTTATCTATCAATGAAAGGGGAATTGTTGAAGATGATGGTTTAATATTTGTCAGCTCTTTTATCAGTTGATCTTTATAAAAAGGGAGATTATGCCTGGATTGCATGTCATTCGTATATAATTTGAAACCGGTTCCCGGCTGATACGAATCAGCAATATCAATTGCCAGTCTGACCGCCTCGTCAAGAAGCCTCCCTTTTTCTGAAAGAGCATTCATGCTAAAAGAGTTATCAATATAAAATGCGATAGTTTCTCCTGATCTGTTCCGTGAGTCGCCGCCAGCCGGAATAAAGGGACGTGCAAATGCGAAGACCAGAAAGATGATAGTCATTATTCTGGCTAAGAGTATCAGTAAATGCTTCAGTTCATTTTTTCTGTGAGTCTGTTTTTTGATATTTTGTAAAACATCAACATTGCTAAAATAAATTGTTTTATATCGTCTGAAGTTGAAAAAATGTATAAGTATCGGTATAACAATTGAAAAAAGTGCGAATAAGAATGCTGGATATTGAAAATTCATATCTGTAAAAAATATATATTCGTTTTCGGCCTGTAAATAAACAAAATGATTTATTATATTCGGTAAAATTACTTAAAAATGGATCGTTTCCTTTCCAACTGTGCACAATATATTTACAAAAAGCACTATTTCGAATTACACCAAATATGTCTGGTTTTTCCTAACAGGCGGGCAGCTGTATTTTTTAATTCCTATCTGCAGAAGCATATTACAGGGGCTGTGATTTCACCTCATATGACACAGGTTAATGAATTAATTTCAGGTTACTCTGATATTCCCGTGGGAGAACAGTTAAATCTGATTTCAATTTTATATAAAATATTCAGGAAGCACACCAATTCCAGTGAAAGCTTTGATGATTTTTATTATTGGGGTGAAGCACTGTTATCAGATTTTAATGATATCGATAATTATCTGGCAGATGCACATGATTTGTACAGAAATATTTCCGGACTGAAAGACATTGAGTCTCATTTTTTCTATCTCACAGAAGATCAGAAGGAGGCTATTGCACGATTTTGGAATTGTCTCGAAAGAGTTGAGAAGAAAGGTAGCCGTGATCATTTCGTGTCAATATGGAGCAAGCTTTATCCTGTTTACAGAGATTTTAAAAAGGAGCTGGAAATCAGGGGCTTTGGATATAACGGCATGATTTGTCGCAGGGTAATTGAAAAGCTTAAAACAGATCAGCTTCAATTAAGGTTCAGTAAGTATTATATAATCGGATTGAATGCACTGAACAGATGTGAAGAGGAGTTTTTTAAATATTTAAAAAAGGAAAGTAAGGCAGAATTTTTATGGGATTACAATCAATATTATCTTGATGATAAAATAAATAGTGCCGGGCTTTTTATTCGCAGAAACCTGGAAACTTTTCCTCCTCCCGGAGATTTTAAGTTAAAAAGCAGTCCGTTTGAAGAAAATAAGAAAATTAAAGTTATTTCTGTTTCTTCAGCTAACGGACAGTCACAGGCGGTTCCCCGTTTTCTTGAGGATACAGGATATAATGCAGATCCTCAGTTTGACAGTACTGCGGTCGTTCTGGCCGACGAGTCCCTGCTTCTGCCGACACTCAGTGTTATTCCTCCGAAAGCCGGTGAAGTGAATGTTACCATGGGATATCCTGTCACCAACTCCGTAATATATGGATTAATAAATCTTCTTGTCAATTTAATTAAAAACCGTAAAATCAGTCCTGAAGGTGAAACTATTGCTTACCATCGTTACGTGACCGATATATTGCGTCATCAAATATTAGTAAATATTGAAAGTGAAAAAGTAAATCTTTTCCTTGAAGACATTAAGAAAAACAACCGGCTGAATATACCATTGAGGGAAATAGATTTTTCCCCTTTACATGTAATGATTTTTAATATACCTGGCAGAGTGATCGAATACTGCAGTTATTTCCTGAAGATCCTCTCCGGATTATATGAGACAGCAAAAAGTGCGGTACACGGCAGCAAGTTGTTGCAGGAGTTAATATACAGGCTTTATGAATCAATTGAGAAGCTTCAGTCAATGGTTTACAGTTCTCTGACTGAAGGAGAGATTGAAATAAGTGATTTGGTATTTTTCAGGTTATTCAGGCAATATGTGGGGAAAAGTTCGGTTGCCTATGAGGGAGAACCTCTGACCGGTATTCAGGTTATGGGAATTCTTGAAACAAGATGTCTTGATTTCAGGAATATTATAATACTGGGTTTCAATGAAAATAAATGGCCACGTACATCCACGGCTCCGTCATTTATTCCATATAATTTAAGGAGAGGTTTTGGGTTGCCGGGACCGGATGAACAGGATGCCATGTATGCATATTATTTTTACCGGCTTATACAACGGGCTGATAATATTACGGCTGTTTACAGCACTGCCAGAGAGGATTTTGGTGCAGGCGAACTGAGCAGGTATGGATATCAGCTACTATATGATTCAAAGCTTGATGTAAAGACCGGTAATTTGGTATTTCCCTTTTCAAATGATCCCCCCGAACCGATAGTAGTGCAAAACAGATCAATTTATATAAAGTCATTGCGTGACAGGAATTCTTATGAAAAACCCCTTTCGCCAACAGCAATCAACACATTTTTAAAGTGCAGTCTCAGGTTTTACTTTAGGTATATACTTCAATTGCCTGAGCCGGAGGAGATAAAAGATGAAATTGACAGTCCGCTTTTTGGCAGTATATTCCATGAAGCGACAGAACAGATTTATAAGCCATTTATTGGAAAAACAGTGCAAAAGTCTGACCTGGAAAACCTCAGAAAGAACAAAGACCTTTTAGAAAGTATTCTGGTTAAGGCAATATCAAAACTTTATTATAAAGAGAAAGGGGATGGGCAAAAGGGGAGAAAACCGGAGGGTAAGACAGTCCTTATATTTGAAAATGCAAAAACCTTCCTGGACAGAATACTGGAACTGGATATGCACTATGCCCCATTTAAAATTATTTCCCTGGAAGAAGATTATTATACCTCAGTTAATATCATGGTTCAAAAGCAGAAGGAGGCCATCTGTCTGGGAGGGAAAATCGACAGAGTTGATAATATTAACGGAACTACCAGGGTCCTGGATTACAAAACCGGTAATGTAGAAAGCTTTTCTTTCGATGAGGTAGGAGAACTTTTTGATAAGGACAAAGATAAACCGAAGAAAGAGTTGCTACAAGCTTTGCTTTACAGCTTTTTTCTTAAAGAGAAGACCGGATGTAAAGAACCGGTCCAGCCTGTTATTTACAGTTTAAAGAAATTTTTTGACAACAAATTTTCTCCTGAAATAAAATATCAAAAGCAGCCTGTATATTATCAGGATATTGAAGAGGAGTTCACCGGTCATTTGAAAGAGCTTATAGCAGATATATTTTCTGAAGAGACCACCTTTCGCCAAACTTCTGATATTGAGTTTTGCAGGTATTGTCCTTTTAAAAAAATATGTCAGAGATTTTGAGAAAAAGAATTACTCTGTTTTTAACTGTTATTTTTAAGATATTTTTGATAAAGGTCAGGCCTGAGATTCTTTGTCCTTTCAACTGCCTGTTGATGTTTCCAGTCATCAATCAACTTGTCATTTCCGCTCAGTAAAATTTCGGGGACTTTCATTCCTTTATAGTCAGCAGGCCTTGTATATACCGGTGGACTTAACAGGTTATCCTGAAAAGAATCAGAGAGTGCTGAAGTCTCATCAGAGATAACTCCCGGTAACAACCTTATAATGCTGTCCGTAATAACCGCAGCAGCAAGTTCGCCTCCGGTTAAAACATAATCTCCAATTGAGATTTCCATAGTTATAAGATGATCCCTTACCCTTTGATCAACACCTTTATAATGGCCGCAAAGAATGATGATATTCTTTTTCATTGATAACATATTAGCCTCTTTCTGATCAAATAATTTTCCGTCGGGTGTGGTGAAGATGATTTCATCGTAATGTCTCTCCTTTTTAAGAGAGTTAACAGCCTTTTCAATTGGCCGGATAGCCATAACCATTCCTGCTCCCTTGCTGTATGAATAATCATCAACCCTTCGATGTTTATCATCAGAATAATCCCGCAGATTGTGGATATATATCTCTGCAAGTCCCTTGTCACGGGCTCTTTTTATTATTGAATGGTCCAGGGGGCCATTCAGTATCTCAGGCAAAACAGTTATAATGTCAATTCTCATCGGTCTTTTTTAAAGGTTGGATATATCAGTCCAAATTTTTACAAATCTATTTTTATATATTGTTTTATAAATAAATAACATGACATAAAATCATCTTAAATAGTGTAATGAATGACAATATGTCTTGAAAATTATCTTTATTGTGAAGATATTACAAATTTAAGGTATTGGAACATGAATTGATAATTTGAATCATGAAAATATGATACGAGAATGATTGAAAAAATAAAAAATTGAACAAAAATAAACAATAGGAGGAAACAAAATGAATTTAGTTAGATTTTACCATCCGCAGAGCAGCGTTACCAGGAATCTTGTTGATGAACTGATGAACAGTTTTATCACCAATAATTATGATGAAAACCATAATGAAGATTGCAACCCTGCAACCAATGTTTTTGAAAATGAGAAAGAGTACAGGCTGGAAATTTTATTGCCCGGGTTCAACAAAGAAGATGTACAGTTAAATGTTCATGAAAATTTGTTAACTGTGAAGGTTGACCTGAAAGAGGAAAATGAGGACAATGAAAATGGATATGTTTACCGGCAGCTTCAATTTGGGAAATACAACTTTGAAAAAAAATTCAGAGTTCCCAAAACCGTAGAAGCCGATAAAATTGTTGCACACTTTAATAATGGGATCCTTGAACTGACATTGCCTAAAAAAGAGGAGGCAATCGAAAAATCACCAGTTGAGATTAAAATTAGTTGATTTGTAAGGAAGCTTTTATTTTATTGGCCCGGTATTGTACCGGGCTTTTTTATTTCCCCGTGTTGCTGTTAATACGAACCGGATTTTTTATCGTTTAGCAGTAAAATATTATTTTTACTGCAACACTGTAATATTGACTTTTAATTAACAAAGAAATAAAATTTAGCATATGGATTCAAAATATACAATAGGCCTGGATTTTGGAACAGATTCTGTTCGTTCATTAATTGTTAATGTGGCAACCGGTGAGGAAGTTGCAGGCGAAGTATTTTACTATCCCCGTTGGAAAAAGGGATTATATTGTGATGCCACTTCCAATATGTTCAGGCAACATCCAAAAGATTATCTTGAAGGCTTGGAATTCACTATAAAGGAAGCTTTGAAAAAAGCCCCTGCAGGTGTTGCTGAAAGGATAAAAGGCATCTCTGTAGATACTACAGGATCAACCCCTGTTGCTGTTGATCAAAAAGGAGTTCCCCTGTCCTTAACAGGAGGGTTTGAAGAAAATCCCAATGCAATGTTCATCCTGTGGAAAGATCATACTGCACTTAAGGAGGCGGATGAGATCACAGTCCTTGCTTCCGGTTGGGATCCTGATTATACAAAATTTGAAGGAGGGGTATACTCAGCAGAGTGGTTTTGGGCAAAGATTCTTCATGTAATAAGGGAGGATGCAGGAGTACTCCGTGCCGCATACTCCTGGGTGGAGCATTGTGACTGGATACCTGCTCTTCTTACCGGTAATACAAATCCAAAAACATTGAAGCGTAGTCGCTGCGCAGCAGGCCACAAAGCTATGTGGCATGATGAATTTGACGGACTCCCATCTGAAGAATTTTTACAAAAGCTTGATCCCCTGCTGTCAGGATTGAGAGAAAGATTATTCAGGGAAACATATACCTGTGATATTCCTGCAGGAAAGATTACACCGGCATGGGCGGATAAACTGGGACTCCCACTTGATGTTATAATCGGGGTGGGGGCATTCGATGCACATATGGGTGCAGTGGGTGCAGAGATCAAACCATATTATTTATCAAAGGTAATGGGTACTTCAACATGTGATATGCTTGTTGTGGCTGAAGATGATATGGGTGATAAACTGATCAAAGGTATTTGCGGCCAGGTTGACGGATCTATTGTTCCCGGACTTGTTGGACTTGAGGCAGGACAAGCTGCATTTGGCGATATTTATAACTGGTTCAGGCGTGTACTTGAGTGGCCGCTGACAAATATTTTACAAAAATCTGACCTCATTGATGAAAAAACAAAACATGCTCTTATACAAAATACTTCAGATCAGATAATTGCATCATTAAGTGAAGATGCAGCAAAAATTCCTGTAGAAGAAAGTGGCATTGTAGCCATGGACTGGATGAACGGCAGGCGTACCCCTGATGCAAATGAAGCTCTTAAGGGGGCTATAACAGGACTTACCCTGGGATCTGATACACCCCGGATTTTCAGGGCATTGGTTGAGGCAACAGCTTTTGGGTCAAAACTTATAAACGACCGGTTTATAGAAGAAGGATTACGGATCGACGGGATGATTGCTCTTGGAGGTGTTGCAAAAAAGTCCCCGTTTGTTATGCAGATTGTTGCTGATGTCCTTAATGTACCAATTGAAGTGGCAAGTTCAGACCAGGCATGTGCACTGGGCTCAGCCATGATGGCTGCTGTTGCTTCAGGAATTTATGAAACGACCTTTGAAGCTCAGCAAAAAATGGGTGGGGGAGTGGAATCGAAATATATTCCAATTCCTGAAAATTCAGTGAAATATGAGGTTCTCTATAAAAGATACCTTAAGCTGGCAGATCATATGGAAACTGATCTGACCATTCACTAAAGTGAACAGCAAAGGATAAGGCTTAACTGATATTTCTATTGCATCAAAAATTCTGTAACTGCTATTTCAATACGGTTATTTATTTTTGAGGTATCTGATTTTTCAAATTTATCACCTGTAATATTTTCATAAAGTTCAATATAGCGTTCGGATACAGAGTTTACAAATTCATCAGTCATTTCAGGAACCGGCTGGCCCTCCTTCCCCTGAAAGCCGTTAGCTATCAGCCACTGCCTTACAAACTCTTTTGACAGCTGCTTTTGGGGTAATCCTGCAGTCAGGCGTTCTGCATATCCGTCAAAGTAAAAATACCGGGTCGAATCTGGTGTATGTATTTCATCGATAAGGTAAATTTTACCATCTTTCTTCCCAAATTCATATTTTGTATCAACCATTATGAGTCCCTTATCTTCAGCCATTTCTGTTCCTCTCCCGAACAATTTCCGGGTATAATCCTCTATTAACTCGTAGTCTTCCTTACCTACCAGGTTGCCTGAAATAATTTCTTCCTTTGAAATATCCTCATCATGTCCCTTTTCTGCTTTAGTTGTGGGAGTGATTATCGGTTCAGGAAATTTTTGGTTTTCAACCATTCCTTCAGGAAGCATTACCCCGCATAATGACCTTTCCCCCATTTTGTACTGACGCCATGCATGACCTGAAAGATAACCCCTGATAACCATCTCTACTTTCAAAGGTTCACACATTAATCCTGCTGTTACATTGGGGTCAGGTGAAGCAATTTTCCAGTTAGGGACAATGTCGGATGTAGCATCCAGAAACTTATCAGCTATCTGGTTTAAAACCTGGCCTTTGTAAGGGATTCCCCTTGGCAGTACTACGTCAAAGGCAGATATCCTGTCAGTCACGATCATTACTAACAGGTTATTGTCAATATTATATACATCACGTACTTTACCATGATATACCCCTTTTTGACCCGGGAAATGAAAATCTGTCTTAATTAGTGCTTTGTTCATTGCGATACTTTCAATTAGTTAATCACTTCTATTATCTCTATTTAATTTCTCAGTGTAGTATTTCTCATACGCTTCAACTATATCTCTGACCAGCCTGTGTCTTACAATATCATTTTTATTAAATCTTATAACTGAAACTGACTCAATTTTATTCAGCAGTTTCAGGGCAAACAGGAGTCCTGAGTTACCAGGTTTAGGCAGGTCTATCTGTGTTATATCACCTGTAATTATAAATTTGGCATTCAGTCCCATTCTTGTAAGAAACATTTTTAACTGGTTAATTGTTGTGTTTTGGGCTTCATCAAGAATGACAAAGGCATTACTCAGGGTCCTTCCCCTCATAAATGCCAGGGGAGCTATCTGAATAATCCCGTCTCTTAAAAAATCTTCCAGCTTTCGTGGCGGGATCATATCCTGCAGAGCATCATAGAGAGGTTGGAGGTAAGGATCGATTTTCTCCTTCAGGTCACCGGGCAGAAATCCCAGGTTTTCACCGGCCTCCACTGCCGGGCGGCTAAGTATAATTTTTTTAATTTCTCTGTTTTTCAATGCCTTAACGGCCAGTGCAATTGCAGTGTAAGTCTTTCCGGTACCTGCCGGCCCTATGGCAAAAATCATATCATTGTTACAGGTCTCTTCTACCAGTAATCGTTGGTTTGGAGTTCTTGCCCTGACAGGTTTGCCATTGTTTCCAAATAGAATTATATCCTTTTCATTTCTGCTGTTTTCCTCAAAAAATACTGTTTCCCCGGAAAAGATCTTGCGGATTATCTCATCGGTGAGCACATTAAACCGGAAATAGTGGTCCAGCAGCAGTGCGAATTTTTTTTCAAAATTGTCGATTTTGTTCTCTTCTCCCTGAACAAACAGAGAGTTGCCGCGGGAAGTGATTTTGATGTCAGGAAATAACTTTTTTATCAGGTCTATTTTTACATTGTTGACCCCGAAAAATTCCAGAGGATCTATTCCCTCCAAATAAATTTGTTTTTCCAATTAAATTATTTAAAATTATTTTAGTTCAAAATTACAAAATATTTGGTTAAAAGTATTTGCTTAAGTATATCGGTAAAAGAAGAATTAAATTTTTCAAAATAATTACTTTTAGAGATTCAAAAAAATCATTTAAATGCAAAAGAAATTAGATGCCTTCAGGGAGTTACTTGAAATAATAGATGAACTGAGGGAAAAATGCCCGTGGGACAGGGAACAGACTCTGGAATCGCTGAGAAAACTGACAATTGAGGAGACATATGAACTGGGTGATGCAATATTGAAGAACGATCTTGAAGAGATAAGGAAAGAGTTGGGTGACCTTATGCTACATATAGTTTTTTATGCTAAGATAGGCTCGGAAAAAGGGGCCTTTGACATGGGCGATGTTCTGGAGGGTATTAACAAGAAACTGGTTTATCGTCATCCGCATGTATTTGGCGATATAGATGTTAACAATTCATCACGCCAGGTTGAGGAAAACTGGGAGCATCTGAAGCTCAGGGAAAAGGGGGGAAATAAAAGAGTGCTTGAAGGAGTCCCGGTTGATATGCCGGCATTGGTTAAAGCAAACCGGATACAGGAAAAGGCGAGGGGAGTTGGCTTTGACTGGGACGTTAAGGAACAGGTATGGGAAAAAGTGAAGGAGGAGATCAGTGAACTTAATGTTGAAATTGATAAAAAAGATAAAGACCTTATAGAAGGTGAGTTTGGAGACCTGTTATTTGCCATAGTAAATGCTGCCCGCCTTTATGGCATAGACCCTGAGTCTGCATTAGAAAGAACAAATCTGAAATTTATCAGCCGTTTTAATTATCTGGAAAGCAAAACCCTGCTTAAAGGGAAAAGCCTAAAAGAATTATCACTTGCCGAAATGGATAAAATATGGGATGAAGCAAAAAGCATTGAAAAGAAAAAACCCTGAGGATTTGAATTATCCTCAGGGTTAGATCTGAAAACTCTGATTTTCAGCCTTTGATTATTCTTCTGATGGTGTAAAATCCATTGCTGCAAGACGTTTATATGAATTAAACCTCCATTTTGCATTTTCCTCTGCAGAAGCAAAAAGTTGATCAGCAATTGCAGGGAATGATTTTTTAAGTGAGGTATACCTTACTTCCCCGCCAAGGAATTCCTGGAATTTACTCCAGTCAGGTTCTTTTGAATCAAGCTGGAATGGATTTTTACCCTCATTTTCAAGAAGAGGGTTAAACCGGAAGAGTGACCAATATCCTGATTCAACTGCTTTCTTTTCTTCTTCCTGCGATCTTCCCATACTTGCTCTCAGACCATGGTTAATACATGGTGCATAAGCAATTATTATGGAGGGACCGGGATAGCTTTCAGCCTCCTTCAGGGCTTTTAAAAACTGGCTTTGGTTAGCCCCCATTGCTACCTGGGCAACATAAACATATCCGTAAGTCATAAATATAGCACCAAGGTCTTTTTTGCGAATTTTTTTACCTGAAGCTGCAAATTTAGCAACAGCGCCAACAGGAGTGGATTTAGATGACTGGCCGCCGGTATTTGAGTATACTTCTGTGTCCAGTACAAGAACATTTACATCTTCTCCACTAGCCATAACGTGGTCAAGGCCGCCAAATCCTATGTCATATGCCCAGCCGTCTCCTCCAAATACCCAAATAGATTTTTTTATGAGGTATTGTTTAAGGCTTATTATGTCTTTAGCATATTGACTGTTGCTTCCCTCAATGGTTGCCAGTACTTTTTTTGATGCTTCAACAGAGCCATCAGCATTATCTTTATTTGCCAGCCATTCTTCAAATGCCTCTTTTTCAGAATCACTTACACCATTATTCAAAGCATCGCTCATTATGTTGGCAATACGGTTCCTGTGAGCATTTACTCCCTCAGAGAATCCGAACCCATATTCTGCATTATCTTCAAAAAGGGAATTTGCCCATGCAGGCCCATGTCCTGAATTTGAATTTTTGCAGTAAGGAGTTGAAGGGGCCGAACCTCCAAATATAGATGAACAACCGGTAGCATTAGCAACCATCATTCTTTCACCAAATAGCTGGGTGATCAATTTAATGTATGGTGTCTCACCACATCCGGCGCAGGCACCAGAGAACTCAAATAGAGGTTGTGCAAACTGAGAATTCTTTACAGATTTCATTTTATCTACCACATTCTCCTTGAGAGATACTTTGTTCACCATATAATTCCACCTCTCTATTTCATCATTCTGAGTGTCGAGTGGTTTCATTATCAGTGCCTTGTTTTTTGTCGGGCAAACATCAACGCAGTTGTCGCATCCTGTGCAGTCGAGAGCACTTACCTGTATTCTGTAGTGAAGACCCCCAAACATTTTTGAAGGAATTGCAACCTTTGTTTCTGTTCCTTCAGGAGCTTCTTTAAGCTCATCATCGGTCAACAGGAACGGACGAATAGCAGCATGGGGGCATACATAAGCACACTGGTTACACTGGATACAGTTGTCGGGGATCCATTCCGGTACATGGACAGCAACACCTCTTTTTTCGTATGCTGCAGTACCTGCCGGGAATGTTCCGTCTTCAATACCAATAAAGGTTGAAGTAGGAAGATCGTCACCATTCTGTGCATTTATAACATCGACAACTTTGGATATGAATTCAGGACTGCTTGAATTTTCTGTTTCATCATTTTTGTCAGAAAGTTTTTTCCATTCTGAGGGTATCTCAACTTTTTGTACAAATTTGCCTCCTGCCTCTACTGCCGCGAAGTTCATATTTACTACCTGTTCTCCCTTTTTGCCATATGTTTTCACTATGGCTTTTTTCATCTCCTCGACAGCCATTTCGTAAGGGATAACCTCAGTAATTTTAAAGAAGGCTGACTGCATTATTGTATTAGTACGTGTACCCAGTCCAATTTCCTCTCCGAGCCTGGTGCCATTGATTATATAGAATTTTATTTCATTTTCGGCAAGATATTTTTTCATCTGATCAGGAAGTCTGCGCTTTGTCTCCTCCTCATCCCAGATGGAGTTCAGAAGGAATGATCCTCCCTTTTTAAGTCCTTTAAGCACATTGTACATATGCAGATAGGCAGGTACATGACATGCAACGAAGTCAGGTGTTGTCACAAGGTAAGTAGATCTGATCGGTTTATCCCCGAATCTAAGGTGTGAGCAGGTAAAACCACCTGATTTTTTTGAGTCATACTGGAAATAACCCTGGCAATATTTATCAGTTGCGTCACCAATAATTTTTATTGAATTTTTGTTTGCCCCTACAGTTCCATCTGATCCCAGTCCGTAAAATTTCGCCTGGTAGGTTCCTTTAGGAGTCATATCAATCTCCGGTTTAACTGGTAATGACTTGAAAGTAATGTCATCCACGATTCCAATCGTGAAATCATTTTTCATTTCATTCATCTCCATGTTTTCATAAACAGACATTATCTGTGCCGGTGTAGTATCTTTAGATCCCAGTCCGTAACGGCCACCAACAATTTCAGGGCCATTTTCCTTATCATAAAATACATTTTTGATATCAAGGTAAAGAGGTTCTCCGTTTGCGCCTGGTTCTTTTGCCCTGTCGAGGACTGCAATACGTTTAACACTTTTTGGAAGTGCCTGCAAAAAATATTCAACTGAGAAAGGCCTGAAAAGGTGAACAGCCAACAGTCCGACTTTTTTGCCCTGGGCTGTAAGATATTCGATTGTTTCACGGATAGTTTCAGTCACTGAACCCATTGCAATAATAATATTTTCGGCATCAGGTGCACCAAAGTAGTTGAATGGATGATACTCACGGCCAGTAATTTTACTGATCTCTTTCATATATTCAGCTACAATATCAGGAACAGCATCAAAAAATTTATTAGCTGATTCTTTAGCCTGAAAGTATATATCAGGATTTTGAGCAGTACCGCGGGTTACCGGATTTTCCGGGTTCAGGGCGCGATTGCGGAATTCCTTTAAGGCTTCCTGGTCAACAAGCGGGATCATATCCTCCATTTGGATGGCTTCGATTTTCTGTACTTCGTGAGAAGTGCGGAAACCGTCGAAGAAGGCAATAAAGGGGATTCTGGACTTAATTGCCGCCAGATGTGCAATCCCTGCAAGATCCATCTCTTCCTGCACAGAGCCTGAGGCAATCATCGCAAATCCTGTCTGGCGTGCAGCATAAATATCACTATGATCACCAAAAATTGAGAGAGCATGTCCTGCAAGAGCCCTGGCGCTGACATGGAAAACAGCAGGCAACAGTTCACCTACAATTTTATACATATTCGGGATCATAAGTAATAGTCCCTGCGATGCAGTATAAGTTGTTGCAAGGGCGCCAGACTGAAGTGCACCATGTAAAGCGCCGGCAGCACCGCCTTCACTTTGCATTTCGGCCAGCCTTACCGGCCGTCCAAACATGTTTTTCTTTCCAAATGCAGCCCACTCATCAACATACTCTGCCATTGTTGATGATGGTGTTATAGGATAGATACATGCTACTTCACTAAACATGTAACTCATATAAGATGCAGCGTAATTGCCGTCACATGTGATAAATTTTTTTTGTTTTGTCATTGTATTTTCAGTTTATTCTAAAAAATAGTATTCTTAAATTATTTTAATATAAAAATCCGAAAAGCCATAAAGGAATTTCTTTGTCGTTACCAATTTCAATCATATCAGCTGCCGTATAAAGGCCTCTTTCAATATCAGTCTTTTGTCCGTTAACTATAAAGTGATATTGGTCGTTAATTAAAAAATCACCCTCATCTGAACTTCTTACGGGATGGTTAAAACTTATCTGGTTGTAAAAAAAGGTTTTTTGAAGGTTAGAGGTGTTAACATTATCCGGAGCAATAGCATATAATAAATTTGTGTCATGCATATATATCTTATCTGGTTTTTTTAATTCATCTTCATCTCCGTTGGAATAAAGCAGCTGAATTAATTTTGCATTTTTAAGGTACCTCAGGTAATTCATAACTGTGGCTCTTGATGTTTCAACAGAGGCTGCTAATTTACTTATATTAGGAGAAAATGAAGTATCCGAAGCTATGATATGCAACAGCTTTCTGAGTTTTGCCAGATATTTCAGTTCTATTTGATTCAGGTAAGGCACATCAATCTCCAGTGCAAGATTAATGTGCTTTAGCAGTGTATTATCGTAAAAGTTGGGATTGTCGATAAAATAGGGAAAGAATCCATTTTTCATGTAATCATTGAAATAGGCTAACGGCCTCACTCTGGATACAATTTTATTTGCGATCCCAACATGGTTCATTAATATTTCTTCCAACGGGTATATTGTAAATTCACTGTCAGAAGAATAATTGAGATATTCGCGGAATGACAATCCTTCAAGATAATACGATTTAACTATTCCGTTTAAATCGGGATTTTCCTCATCCACATTCAGCAAAGGTGAGGAGGTGAAGACAATTTTTAATTCAGGAAGATAATCATAACACTCACGGAGTTCACTTGACCAGTCGGCATATTTTTGTATCTGATCGAGAAAGAGAACTTTGCCTCCTCTTTTAACAAACTCATCAGCAAAAGAGATCAATGTTCGTTCTGTAAAGTAGAAGTTATTAAGATTAATATATAATGATGATTTATCGTCAGAAAATTTTTCTTTTATATGATCAAGGAGGAAAGTGGTTTTACCCACCCCCCTGAATCCTTTTATGCAAATCAGTCTTTCGTCCCAATCTATTTTATTTGCCAACTCCCTTTTAAGAGTTGGATGGGTACTTTCTATCAATGTATTATGTATGTGCCTGAAAAATTCCAAAATTTGATATTTTCAGGCAAAAATAGCAGTTTTTTGCTAAAATTGTAATGTGCAGATATCAGTAATAAAGTTTTTTTGTAATTTATAATTGATAAAAATAAAAAAATTATAATTATCCGTCATTCATTGAAGTCAGGAATTCCACAATTGAGTTTGAACGCATTAACCTTGTTTTCATAAATTCCATTGCTTCAAGTGAATTCATATCGCCGAGATAGTTTCTGAGGATCCACAGCTTGTCAAGGATCTCTTTAGGAATAAGTAATTCTTCACGTCTGGTACTTGATGCAGGTATATCAACAGATGGAAATATTCGCTTATTTGAAAGTTTTCTGTCAAGCTGCAGTTCCATATTACCGGTTCCTTTAAATTCTTCAAAAATGACATCATCCATTTTTGAGCCGGTTTCAGTAAGGGCAGTAGCGAGAATAGTAAGAGAACCACCCTCTTCAATATTCCTGGCTGCACCGAAGAATCTCTTTGGTTTGTGTAATGCATTGGCATCAACACCCCCTGACAGCACTTTACCAGACGCTGGCTGTACTGTGTTATAAGCTCTTGCCAACCGCGTAATTGAGTCGAGCAGGATAACTACATCATGTCCGCATTCAACAAGCCTTTTTGCTTTCTCCAGTACTATATTGGCAACTTTAACATGTTTATCTGCCGGTTCATCAAATGTGGAGGCAACGACTTCCGCATCAACGCTTCTGGCCATATCAGTGACCTCTTCGGGCCTCTCGTCAACCAGCAGAACTATCATGTATACTTCTGGGTGATTTGCAGCAATTGCGTTGGCAATTTCTTTAAGCAATACCGTTTTTCCGGTTTTAGGCTGTGCAACAATTAATCCCCTCTGCCCTTTACCGATAGGTGCAAACATGTCAACCACTCTGGTGGATATATTGTCGTGCCCATTTCCTGTGAGTTCAAATTTTTCATCAGGGAACAGAGGGGTTAGATGATCAAAGGGAACCCTGTCTCGGATAAATTCCGGAGTTCTTCCGTTAATCTCCAGGACTTTTATAAGCGGAAAATATTTTTCGCCCTCTTTGGGAGGCCGTATTGTACCGGTTATTGTATCGCCGGTTTTCAATCCGAAAAGTTTGATTTGTGATTGCGACACATAAACATCATCGGGCGAATTCAGATAGTTAAAGTCAGACGACCGCAAAAATCCATATCCGTCCTGAAGAATTTCCAAAACTCCTGTATTGGTGACGATCCCGTCAAACTCAAAATATTTACTGTTACTTCCCTGCTGTTGTTTTTGCTGGCTTCCGTTATAATCACGCTGAATATTTTTTTGTAATTTGGGTTTTTCTGATTCCTTTACACTGTCTTTTGGCTGTAAATCAATTACATCAGGTACTTCATCAGTGTCATTTTCCGTCTCAATTTCCGGAAGTTTCGCTTTTTTAAGGCTTTTTGAGGGCTTATGATCTTTTTTGCTCTCTTTTTTTAAGCTTTTTTCAGGTTGGATCTTCTCAGTATCAGGGGCCTTGACCTCTTCCTGTTCCTGTGTTTTTGATTTCTCAAGATTGAAACCCTGAATAATTGCTTTAATTTGCTCCTGCCTTGATTGGCCGGTTATTTTAGGCGTCTCCGGTTTTGGGGGAGTAAATTCAATCCGTTCATGCTTAGAAGGGCTCTCAATCCGTTCGCGTCTGTTCCGTTTGTCAATATTTTTAGGTTCTTCCTTAGATGAAACCTCTTTAGTTTTATTTTGTTTTTTTCTAAGGAAATTTTTTAGCGAACGCTCTTCTTTGCCGTGTTCTTTGTTGCTCTTCGCATTAGGTTTTTTTGCTTTTGTTTCAGCCTCTTGAATAGCTTGTGTGTCAAGAATCTTATATATAAGTTCTTGTTTCTTGAATGACTCTACACGTTTGATTTTTAATTCTTTTGCGATATCACGCAACTCAGGAACGAGTTTCTTGTTCAATTCTAAAATGTCGTACATTGTATGATAAAATCTATTTTTTGATTTAAAACTGTTTTGATAAATTTTCGAAAATGAAGTGGAGACGAGAATTTGTTGAAATTCGGTGCAATTATAATAAATACTTTACAAATAGCAAAAATTAAATCTTTTTTATTTCACTTCACACTTGTTTAATTTTATTAATCAGAAAAGAAAATAAAAAGTT
>JAAYJR010000337.1 GCA_012522835.1 Bacteroidales bacterium | reverse complement strand
GGTATTCGTTTCATTCCTGTTCTGTGGATTGACTGTTATGCATTTTCTGTCTCTAAGGCAATCTTTACAGCAGTTGTTATAATTGGGTACGGTATTAACCTGAGGTCGCGTCATTAATGTCACGGAGAGGAGGTTAAACCAGACTATTTACGCCGGACTAAAGTACCGGCGCTATGGATAAAGATATAACAGGGCCGGAATTAAATGGCACCAGACAGCCAAAGTACCGGTGACTGCTTTATTGCCATGACAATAAAAAACTGCTCTTCTTTCCCGGTGTTATTCCGAAAAAAAGAGCAGCCTCCATAAATTGCCTCCCGGTTAAACGGGTATTATCTTATTGAAGAACAGCATTACAAGCATCCAGCAAAGCCTGTGCATTTTTATTTGTTGCATCAAGTGCTTTTGCTTTTTCAAGAACTGTGACTGCAGCCTTGAACTCTGTTTTAGCTTTTTCTAACTCTGCCACATAACCATCATCGGTGGTTTTTAAACTGCCGGCATTAACTTTTTCGTTAATCGCATTTATGATGGCAACACCTTTTTTATAAATATTATTACCCTCTGTTACATATACATTTGCCAATGCAGAGGTTATCTTTTCATCATTAGGAAATTTTTGCGCACCCTCCTCAAGAGCAGCCTTATACTCGTCATCCTTATTCAGTTTCTTCAGGGTTATAGCCTTATAATACAGTGCAGTTTCTGTCCTGTGATCATTTTCAACGCTCTTCCCGAAAAGGTCAACGGCTTTATCAAGTAGTTCACCCCGGTATGCAGCAATAGCTGCGTTAAATACCAGGTCCTTTGTATCCCCCTCTGCAGTGGCTATTGCCTGTTCGTAACTTGCAACTGCATTGCTGTAATCTTTATTCTGATTATAGACCAGCGCTTTATACTCATGGCTTCTGGAGACATTTACACCTGCTTCAATTGCTTTATCAAGATATTTTAAAGCACCTTCTGTGTTATTGGCTTTATAAGCAGCAAAACCAATATTAAAATTAATTGCCGGTTCTACCTGAACATCACCCAGATTGTTCATTGCTTCATCGTAAAGAGAGTATGCTTTTGCATAATCTTCGGCTTTCATGGCTTCATTAGCCTGATTGATTTTTTCTGCGGCATCCTGTCCAAATAGAAACACAGGAAAAAGAATCGCAAATACTGATACAATTAAATTTCTTATCATTACTCTAATTATTAATTTTAATAAAAAATTGGTAGTAAGTCTCAAAAATAATAATATTGATCAAAAAAACTACAACAATTTTTTTTTTTAATTTATTTTCTTTTTTATTGATATCAAT
Source organism: Bacteroidales bacterium (assembly GCA_012522835.1). Taxonomy (GTDB): domain Bacteria; phylum Bacteroidota; class Bacteroidia; order Bacteroidales; family Prolixibacteraceae; genus JAAYJR01. The sequence goes on along the minus strand of JAAYJR010000337.1, from coordinate 1,108 downwards.
AATCTTGCCAATTCTAAAAAATAATCATATAATATCCTCCTCACATTAGCTACTGCCTCATCTAAAGTCATTGATTCATTGATGATGCTGAAGATTCCGTTGAAAGCTTCAGAGGCCTCTTTATGGACACTGCCACCAACTGCAATTACCGGTTTTTGATATTTATGTGCTATATCTGCCACAACTTTGGGAGCTTTATCGTTAAGGGTCTGAAAATCAATTTTCCCTTCCCCTGTTACAACCAAGTCAGCCCATTGGACAAATTCATCAAACTTCAAAACCGAAAGGATAAACCTTGCTCCGGGAGTTATTTCCGCATAAAAAAATGTCATTAAGGGCAGCGCTATTCCTCCTGCTGCACCTGAACCTTTCAGTGCGGATAAAGATTTACCACACTCCGACTCCAAAATCTCAGCCCAACGGGCCAGGCCACTGTCAAGCAATGATACCATTTCCGGAGAAGCGCCTTTCTGTGGACCAAAAACGTCTGCCGCTCCATTTTTACCAGTAAGAGGATTATCAACATCGCAAATGATCTTAAAAGAGACATCGGGTATTGATAGAGGTTTCTTAATACCGGCAATATTTAAAAGGTTTCCGCCATTACCTTTAACAGGAAGCCCTTTCTTATCAAGTAGTGAAAAGCCCAGGGCCTCCAGCATACCGCTTCCTCCATCAATTGTTGCACTGCCGCCAATGCCCAGCAATATCTCAGTGCATCCGTTATTAACAGCATCTGCTATTAACTGGCCTGTTCCGTAGGTTGAAGTTACCATGGGATTAAGTTCGTCATTGCCAAGTAGTTTAATCCCGGAGGCATCAGCCATTTCAATAATTGCAGTTTTCCCTGAAATACCATACCGGGCCCTGACTTTTCTTCCAAGCGGATCTGAAACTGTAATTTCTATTGGCCTGGCATCCAATGCCCTCCTCAAAACTTCACCGGTAAAATCACCACCGTCTGCCACCGGCACTTTTTTTACAGAAAACTCCGGGGAACAATCCTTAAACGCCTGCTCAGCCACATCAGCAAAGTCAAAAGCGCTTATACTTCCCTTCATTGAATTTGGTGCAATTAATATGTTCATTGGTTTTATTTTTCACCTCT
>JAAYJR010000128.1 GCA_012522835.1 Bacteroidales bacterium | reverse complement strand
TATTATCCATAACGCTACTCTTTTTTCTTTGATAAGTTATTTTTGATCTTATCCAGAATATTTTTCAGATGATTAAACTCTTCTGTTAATGAAAAGCCCACCCCCTGAGTATAGGGGGCAGTTTCATATATCAGGTTATTATTGGACCGGTTATATGCCTTTAATTTTATTTTACCGCTGGGATTAAGTTTTACATTTATTTCGAAGTCACCTACCAGTTCACTGTTATTAGTAGAGTTAGGATTATTGTTATTTCCTATGTTCCCATTTATAGTTACCCTGTCGTTAAACATTTGTGTACTTAACGCCAGCTCGATCTCGTCGTTAGTGATCTGATTGCCCGGCCTGTAGTTGAGTCCGATATCCACATTATTGCTTATTTGTGACAGCCAGTTGCTGAGCTGGTTAGAAAAAAGTTCACTTGCAGTTGTCCCTATTAGATTTGGGGTCTGTGCCTCATATGTCCCCCTGAGGTATTCAGGGGTATAGAATTTTCCCAGTACCACCAGCGAGAGTATCTGTTTATTCATCTCTTCGGGGGTATTAAAGAACTGTCTTATCTCGTCGATCAGCCTGTCCTCAACAGAAGGAAAATCAATTGCAAAATCAATAACAGGGTTAGATAATTCATCTGACAACATAATAGTACATTCCACGGGAATACGCTGGCTCTGATAAATATTATCATAAGTATTTACCAAAAGGTCATACAAAGATGCCTTCAGTTTATAGACCGCTTTAATATTTATATTGGCATTATACGGATCGCCCGACCAGTTTATGGTACCTCCCTGCTGTATGGTAAAGCGTTTATTTATAACGTTTTGAAGAGTAAAGAGGTAATCACCTCTCTCTAACGCATAGGTCCCTGAAAGGGTAATATTATTATCCTTATCCATGCCAAAAACCAGCAGTCCCTCGCCCTGAGCCTTAATTACATCACCAATTTGTGAATTATATATCAGCTGCACTCTTGCTTCAGGGGTAGCCCTGATAGTGAGGTTCAGATTGAAATCCTTTTCATTTTTGTTTGAAAACAGAAATTCCTGTTTTACCGGGTCTTCAGTAGACACAAACTGTATGAAGTCATACCTGGCAATTTCACTTTCATTTTCAAGGTTTATATTTACGTTCGTCCCCTGTAAGGTTGTTCCCGAACCTGCAAGGTTGACACGTTTTCCACGTCCTGTAATATTAAGCCGTCCGCTTGCAATTACCTTTCCGTAGAATTGCGGATTATTCCCTGCCGAAGTATTTATAGCAGTAATCTTGTTGGAAGAAACGGACAGGTTATAAATCATATTATGAAAATTATCATGAACAATAGTGCCATTGAATATGCCTCTGTTACCGGCAATATCCTTGAAATTTATATTATTGAAATGTATTGTATCACCGCTAAATCTGACAGAATCGGTGAAATAATAGCTCACTTTAACATAATCTACAGTGAGGCCGGCATTAGAGCCCTGGACTGTTCCGTCCATCAGTATTTTAGAGGGACTACCATATACTTTAAGCTTACCTGAGGCATCTCCATGGAAATTCGAGAAATTTTTTCTTATCAGGGTTTCAAGGGCCACAAGAGAGAAGTTATCAAATTCCGCATTATAGAGTAATTCATTTTTGGAGGGATTGTAATAACCATTTGCAAACATGGTCTGGCGGTTTCCGGAAACAGCCCGTATTTCAGTATTAAGGGTAGATTCATCATTGTCCCATTGATTCACAAGGGTTATGTTTCCTATCTCCCTGTCCTTAAATCTGAATTTGTCAATATCCAGATTAGAAAACAGTATACGCTTACCATAAAAATCAACTAATCCCGCTGAACCATTTAATATTCCCCCCAAAGGCAAATCCTTATTCATATAAATTCCAAACAGTCCCAGGTCAATGTTATTCATCCTGAGAGAAAGGATATTTGACAAGTCTTTTCCAATTTTTCCATTAATATTCAGATTTTGGCTGCCACTGGAAAAATTGAAGTTTTGTATATTGATTGTTGAGCTGTCAACCGTGGCTGTAAAAGGATTTATTTTCCATACAGAATCTGCAATATAAATTGTGGCAGGAGACCATTGCAGGTCAATGTGTGGATACTGACTATTCTCATTTTTTGAGAATACAGCCTGAGTTACAATTTCACCCTGATAAGATCTGTCAATTGTGTCGCCCCATGCAATATAGTTGTCTATAATATTATCAGATATTTTTGAATCTACTGTCAGATTTTGCAGTCTCATTCCATTTCGCAGTAAGATCTCACCGAACCTGAACCGTGAAGAATATCTGTTTTCATTGGGATTATTACCTATAAAAATATTCCTTACCATTACATTTTCAGTACTTATTCCGGGGATACTGCCTTTAAGTTCAAAAAATGAATTTTCAGAATCAACCATACCATAAAGAAGGAATGGCGTCTCCACTTTCAATTCCGGATAAAAGACCTTCAATACGTCATCCAGATTTTTAACATCAAGCTGATATCCGAATTTATTTTCTTTTACTTCTGCCAGCATCTCATAACTGATGGCCGGAATATAATGGTTCAGGCTTTTTCTTATTGAATTAGCTATATTTTGAAAATAGTAGTTACCATTTATTTCCACATCGAAGAAATCGGAAGTAAAAGAGAGATATTTCACAGGACCGCCGGTTATTGATCTCAATTCCAATCCTTTCAGGTTGAGGTCACCGTTATCATTTTTATAAAAACCATTCTCAACCATTATAGAGCCGGCCAGGTTATCTATTTTATCACCCGAAAATTTAGCATTCATAGCGAAGGCAATTTCTGCACCGGGATAATGACTGCCCAGGTTAAGCTCTCCCGGCAGTGCTTTTTTAAGATCGAGCCGGAAGTCGAAGACAGGCACCTCAGGATTGAAATTTAATTGACCGAGAAAATCAAATTCCAGGTTTGGATCATCTACCATAACAAGTCCGTCGAACATTTTATTATCCAGTATACCGTCAAACCTTATATTTTCATAATTGTAGCTGTTAACATCTATCCTGTGAATATCACCCTCAAAAGCGCCGGCCACAGTCCGGTTTGCCCTGTTGAACATACCGTCAACACTTCCATCGAAAGTTATTTTGCCTAATGCATCTATTTTGAACAATTCCCCCAGGTTAAAATCTTCAGTAGCAACTTCACCCCTGTACAAGGTTCTTCCTTTTTCGTCCGGTACGACAGACAGGTCAGTAGTTAGTTTGCCCATTTCACTGGTCAGGGTGCCAAAGGCTACAAAATCCCTGGAGAATCCTGTAAAATTACCCTTATATGTGATGATTCCTGTTTCATAAAATGCCTCCGGAAACTGAAGGTATTTAACTCCGTTTTTAGTTGGCATTTTTATTTTGGCAAGGTCGTGAAATGATGTTTGTGAACGTTTAAGGTCAAGAAAAAGATACATTGAGGAGGGGTCTGATACCCCGTTGGCATAGAAATCCAGCACGGCAGATGTGTTTTCTCCTGTTGTGAGGGTTAAGTTTTTTCCTTTGAGATCATCTTCACTGCCAAAGATCTGGCCTGAGAAATGAACATGCTGGTCCATTCCTTTAATTGAAGGCAATAGCAGTGAAAGGTCATACAAATCAATTTCAGAGTCTGAAAATATGAGATCAATATGAAAGGGTTGTTGTCCGGTTGTATCTTTAACAGGTAATGTAAAGGCAAATTTGCTTTCATTGATCTCCGACCGGCTTGTTCTCAGTTCGAAGTCAGACAACTCTATCTTTCGGTCTGTAAATAAAAAATCAGAGGTTAATTGATTGATGACAAATTCATTACCTTTATTTAATGTAAGCTGGTCAATTTTCCAGCTTAAGGAATCATTTAAATATTTTATATTAGAGATGTTAAAGTTTACATCGTCGATATTCAATGTTTGATCTCCATTCTTAAACCGGTCAAAGTATAAAATATCTGACTTATTAAAAATAAACCTGTCAACTAAATAATTCCATTCTCCGGGTTGTTTGCGCGGTGTTTTTAAAGAGTCGAGAATAAACTGAAAATTAAAATTATTTGAACTGTCCCTTTCAATGTTAATATGGCTGTTTCTGAATGATAATCTGTTCAGAGCAATCAGTTTTTTACGGAATCTGATACTGTCAATGGCTGCATAAATAGTTTCCGTATAGAAGAGAGTGTCATTTTTCTGATCTTCAATAAGAATATCTTTGAGTACTACCGTTTTGAACAATGCAATGTTAACCTTTCCGACAGAGATGTTTGTGTCAATTCTTTCCGACAGTTTTTTTACAAGCCCTCTAGTCAGAAAAGTCTGTACCCTGCTGCTTTGCAAGGCAATATAACCAGTTATGCACAATCCTGTCAGGAAAGCAAAAGCCAATAATAATATTTTCCAGCGTTTTTTGATATTTTTGTATTTTAATTAAGCCAACATAAGACAATTCCGGAACAAAATTATGAATATTGCAATTGTTTTATTAACCTATTTGGGTTAATATTTTTGAAAAATCAAATAAAAAATTTAATTGATTTACGTATAATTAGATAACGTACAAACCTGGTGCCATTATATGGGAGTCACAAAAAATAATAATATTACCATTTTAGGTATTGAATCCTCGTGCGACGATACATCTGCTGCAATAATAAGGGATGGATACATTTTGTCGAACGTTATTGCCGGACAGAAGGTTCATGAGGAGTATGGAGGGGTGGTGCCTGAGCTTGCCTCAAGGGCACATCAGCGAAATATCATTCCTGTAGTTGATTCTGCCATAAAGCGTGCCGGCCTGCAGAAGTCAGCTATTTCGGCTGTGGCTTACACAAGGGGTCCCGGCCTTCTGGGATCTCTGCTGGTGGGAACCTCCTTTGCCAAAGGATTTGCCCTTGCTGCCGGTATTCCTTTAGTGAGTGTAAATCATCTTCAGGGACATGTGCTGGCTATGTTTATCAGGGAGCCGGGCAAAAAATTTACCCCACCGGCATTTCCATTTTTGTGCCTGCTGGTCTCAGGCGGTAATTCGCAGATTATTCTGGTACGCGATTTTCTGGATATGGAGATCATAGGCCAAACTATTGATGATGCTGCAGGAGAGGCGTTCGACAAGTGTGCAAAAGTTATGGGATTGCCATATCCGGGGGGGCCTCATATCGACAGGCTTGCTGAGAAAGGGGATAGTAAAAGGTTTAAGTTTGCCAGGCCGCGGATATCAGGACTGGATTACAGTTTCAGCGGATTAAAAACCAGTTTTTTATATTTTTTGCGTGATAACCTTGCTGTGAACAAAAATTTTATTGAAGAAAATAAAAATGATCT
>JAAYJR010000421.1 GCA_012522835.1 Bacteroidales bacterium | reverse complement strand
ACCTGAATGAATCAAATACACAATACTCAAAAACTGACTTTAAATATCATGAATTAGGTAAAAATATCGCAGGTAACTGGCCGAAATACGGGTACAATCATTTCGATAAAGTGATCTATACCAACACTTACGATGATATGGAATGTTATGATGTTGTAACCCTTGAACTGCTGAATTCAGTGCGGTTGAATAATCTTATATACCAGGGCATGTATTCATGTCCGGTTAACTCAACAAAAGTGGCATCTGTTTCCTCTGAAAATATCTATGTGTTTGCTGATAAAAATCTGCAAGATCCGGTAATAATACCTTTCAACTCATGGGGTAACACTGTAGATTATCTTTATCTTACAGATAATGACATGATAACAGTGGTGCAACCAAAAAAATTAAGCCTCATCAGCGTTGATGAGAAGAGAGAAGTGGCAACCATAAATATTGATGATTATCCGGAAGCTTCCAAATGGGCATGTTTTTCGACCTCTTCCGATGGAAAATATTTTTGCGTGGTTACTTATAACGGAATTAAAATCCACTCACTTGAAAATGATACTATCAGTCAGATTTATACAGACAACAGGGCTTACAGGTCGGCACTCTTCAATATCAACAATCCGGGTGAGTTATTCATAACTTATAATGATAACAGCAATCTTGAGATAAGAGGTATCCCCGGATTCAACCTTATAAAAACTATTAACTTGCCTTCGGAAGCTCAGGTTATCAGAAACATAGACCCTGAAAGCGGATTGCTGCTTTTAACTGATTACGACTATCTGTATATTTTGAATATTAACTCTTCCGAAATTGTATTGAAAGTCAAATGCAACGAAGAACGAAGAGCACAGCTTTATGGCAACAGGCTCTTTTCAACATACGGATATTCTCTTGATATTTCAGAATATTTACCATTATGAAACCAGAATATAAAATAGCAAAGTGGATTAAAGACTCAATCAATATTTTCAGCGTGAAAAGTTATATAATTTGTGCATTTGTCCTGCTGGTAGTATTTAACGTTAAGGGGCAGGATAATCTGAAGGTAAGCATTGATGGAGGCTACGGAACTTATCAGTTTGATGAACTGAAACAGTTTCAGACTGATCTGTTAAAATTTTATCCCGATCTTCCGGTTAAAGCTGTCGAACAATTCCCGGGTTTTATTAACTACTCAGCATCAATAGAATACAGGGTATATAAAAATTTATGGCTGGGCTTAAACGGAGGTTATTTTACAACCGGGGGAAGAAATCATATTGAAGATTATTCCGGTGAATACAGATTAGACATCCCTGCCAGCGGTAAAAGATTGGGAGGCCAGCTCAGCTATATGTTCCCGACTGATAAAAAAATCAAACCTTTTGTACGGCTGAAGGGTGGAGTTCTATTTTCAACAGTAAAAACCGAAGAATATTTTGTCGTTCATGATGTAGACTCCACTTCAACAAATTACAAATTTAAAGGGACTTCCTTTTGGGGGGAGCCATCAGTAGGACTAGCCTATGAGCCGGTAAAAAAACTATTTGTATATCTGAATGCAGGTTATCAATTTGACTGGAAAGGGGAATTATATAAAAACGGGGATGAACCGCTCCTCTTTCAATCGGGGGATCATGTAAGGGTAAACTGGTCAGGATTAAAATTATCCCTGGGAGTTTCCTTCAGTATATTTTAATAATTTTTCAACTATAACTACCTTCACTAATCCACTTCCATACAGGAGTGATATGTATAATCTTCCCATTTCTCTGTAGTTTGTCCTCCTGATTTAATGTAAAGATATATCCTTCGTTAAATTTAAATTCCTCCATTGCGTCATATAATCCTTTGACTTCTCTTAACATATTATCAGAACTCAGCTCCAAACATACCTGAGCAAGTAATTCAATTTTATTATTTTTTACTGCCACAAAATCGCACTCTGACTTTTCCCTGTAGTAAAATATCTCTTTTCCCAATCTTTTTAACTGAAGAAAAACACTGTTTTCCAGTAATCTTCCAAGGTCTTTGGAAAAAGATAAAGATAGCTTTGATATGAAACCTGTATCAATTCCATATATTTTTCTGGGATTTACAGCCTGCTGTTTTAATGAATAACTAAACCGGGGAACCGTAAAAAACAGGAAAGCATCTTCAAAATAGGAAATATAAGATTTTACTGTGTTAACCGATCCCAAATCAAAAATTTTTGCCAGTTTATTATAAGAAAACTCTTTTCCTACATTACTTGCCATATAAATACCCAATTCTTTTAGCACCTTAGGGTTTTTAATTCCATGTCTGACAACTATGTCTCTATATATAAGATCATTGTAGAGATTGATCAATATGTCCTGTTTCCCTGAATCGATAAACTCAGGAAATCCACCAGAAGACAGGTACCCGGAAAAACTATCAGTATCTGCCTTCAACTTCAAATGCTTTAAATATTCTGCAAATGAAAATGGAAAAATATCATAAGAAATATGCCTGCCGGTAAGGCTTGTTCCAAGCTCTTTACTTAGAATCCGGGCATTTGACCCGGTTATTATCACTTTCTTTTTTTGGTCATGCAAAACGCGAATGTATCCCTCCCAACCTTCAACATTCTGAATTTCATCGAAAAGAAAAATATTACTGCTCTTGTTAAAAATTTTCTCAAGTTTAAAAAAATCGTTCACCTCAAATAAAGATAACCTGGGATCTTCGAAATTAAAATAGTTGTAATTTGATAATTCATTTTTAAGCTGAAGTAATACTGTACTTTTTCCACATCTGCGTATTCCGGTCAGAATAGTAATATGGGTATCAGTTAAGTCTAAATTTTCAACGATCTGCCTTGGAGTTCCGGTCGGTAACTGACTAATATAATTTATCTGATAATCATAAACTTCCTTTATCTGACTTTCTAATAGCATTTTAATACAAAATATTCATAAAGATACAAAGTTTTCATTTGAAATGCAAACTTTTATGCATT
>JAAYJR010000113.1 GCA_012522835.1 Bacteroidales bacterium | reverse complement strand
TTGTCCCTGTGCTGTTCCGTTTCCCGCTGCACCTTCTTTTGCATCCAGCAGTTCAACACATTCCGTGAGTTCTTTTTCAATAAAATCAAACAATTCCCGGGGTGGCACCTGTCCGTCGGAATTCAAAGAGGCATCGCGACTCACAGCTAACGGAACATTTCTGTAGCTTCCCAATAGTCTTATATAGAACCAGGCCCTCAATGTGCGGCATTGTGCTTTAAGAATGTTATACTCTTCCGTGCTGAAATTGAATTTTTCAGGATCCAGAGTGTTCAGATCATCCAGAGCATAATTGCATTGCATAATACCCGAAAAACATCCCTCCCACTCTGTTTTAATCAGCTCGTCTTCAATAGTCCAGGTATGATAATGAAGCCTGCTCCAGCGTCCGCCGTCTTCCCACCAGTCATCCTTTTTCCACGTTGCCACTAAGTCTCCCGATAGTTCTTCCAATTGGTGACGGGATTGAATGCTCCAATAGGCATGTTCAAAAGGACGGAAGACCGCGCGGATTACATCCATCTGTGTATTGTAGTAATTTTCACTTGCTACCTGATCATAAATGGTCTCATCCAGGTTCGTACAGTTTGCTAAAAGGACAAAAGCAATTGCTGCTAACGTATATCTAAAATATTTCATCTTTGCTTTGATTTATGTTAGAAATCTATCTGAATTCCGGCAATTACCTGGCGGCTGGACGGGTAATAACTTCTTGACCCGGAAGCGCCCGGTTGTAAACCGTTTACCTGATAAGTGGAAGGATCCACACCCGAAAATCCGGTAATGGTCAGCAGGTTGCGTCCGGTAAGATACAACCGGATCCCTTTCAAATAATCGTTATTCAGATTGAACGTATACCCCAGGTTAAGCATATCAAGTTTGACGTAATCACCTTTTTCCAAAAAATAGTCACAAACCACAGGATTGCCTTTGAACAATTTATTTTTGGTATAGGCAATCTTCATTATGTTACCCACTTCATCCTGGAAACCATAATAGAATTCGTGAATGTTGAAGATGTCAAATCCGAAAGCACCACGGAAATAAACGGAAAGGTCCCAGTTTTTGTAGCGGAAAGTGTGTGTCATCGAAGCCGTAAAAAGAGGCAGACCGTTTCCAACTTCATACATATCTTCATCAGTGGCTGACAGACCGGGTATCAGATCCCCGTTTTTGTCATATACCAGCCAGTCTCCCTGTTTATTAACACCTGCGAATTTCCACATGTAGTAAGTACCCAATCTTTTGCCGGCTTCAATTCTCTGTAAATAATGGAAGGGAAACGGATCTTCCGTGCCGGCTACATAATAGTAGTCCTGACCTACGTATTCTGAGTTTGAAAATGAGACGAACTCATTATCCATTGATGAACCGGCAAAGTCAATGGAATACACGAAGTCCCGATTGTTGACAGCTGTCCAGTGAATATCCAATTCCACGCCACTGTTCTTCATTGTACCAACATTAACAAAAGTGGTTGAGTACAGGTATGGAGGAATCGGGACATTATAGTCTCCCAAAAGGTCTTTTTGTGTTCGTTTATAATAGTTAATCGAGCCTGATAATCTGTTATCAAACAAAGAGAAATCAACACCCACATTCCAGTTAATTCCTTTTTCCCATTTCAAGTCCGGATTTACGTTTTTAGAAGGACCCCAGACTGTAAAAAATTGACCGTTATAATAATAGTCACCAAAGCCGGTTATTGTGTTGAGTGAAAGGTAACTGTCAAAATTTTGATTTCCGGTAACACCAAAATCTGCCCGGATTTTTAGATCATTAATCCAGCCGGCACCTTTTACCCAGGGCTCCTGGCTGATCCGCCAACCCGCAGAAAAAGCAGGGAAGTTGCCCCATTTATTGTTTACGCCAAACTTAGAGGAGCCTTCTCTGCGAAACGAGACAGTTGCCAGGTATTTACCCATATAGTCATAATTTATCCGGCCAAAGAATGCGATTAATTTTGCATCATTCTTGTATGAGCCCATCCCTACATAACCCTCCTCACGAGCCCAGGCGCCCTGAGCCAGGTTGTTGTATGTTATGCCATCGTTTGGAAAATTCTTATTTTCAGCATTCATCCCTGAATTTTGGAAATACTGGTATGAATAACCGACCATCACCTTCAGGTTGTGATTTTGTATTGATTTGTAATAATTGGCCAACCATTCAAGAGAATACTGGCTGTTTTTTGAATAGCTTTTTGAAGCCTCTCCAGCCCAGCCTTTGCTTATGCCTTCGGTATTCGTGGAAGGACGAAACCAACTGTTGTAATAGTCATTCTGTTGATCTGCAAATGTAAGTTGTTTGGAAAGGTCTCTGGTAATGTTCATTTTTACTGTGGCGTCCCAATCCAGAAATTTCAATTCACGGTCATCCTTTACCGTCATAATTTCTTCTACAGGATTATAACCTGCCTGCTGGCCAAAGAAGCTGAAGTACATGGAAGGATTTTCAGGATCCATAATGGGAGTAGTTGGATTCGCCTCAATCGCATTATGGAAAACGTGCCAATCAGCCGATTTTGCTTTAACAATCCTTGGAGCGACATTGGCAGTAAAGGTGAAAAGTCCGCTCTTTGTGGTGTGGTTTATGGACGCGCGAAGGCCATATTCCATCCTTTCAGAGCGTCTGTCTATTCCCTTTGCATCCCTGAAATCTGTACTTACACGGTAATTTGTATTCGCACTTCCTCCTGATAACGTCAAAGTATGCTGGTGAGTCAGGCCAATACGGCTTACTTCTTTCAACCAATCCACATTCCCGCCGTAATCCGCTCCGCTGCCATTGGCCACTTTGTTTTCACGATACTCATCGGCTGTCAGCATATCCAGTTCTTTTATCATGATATCTGCAGAGACTTGCCCGTAATATGAAGTGTGTACGTTTCCGTCCGAAGTTCCTTTTTTGGTGGTGATCAAAACCACCCCGTTGCTGCCTCTAGTGCCATATATTGCCGAGGCCGCCCCGTCTTTTAGAATGTTGATGGATTCAATATCATTTTGATTGAGGTTCGACATATTCCCCCCGGGAACGCCATCAATCACGACAAGCGGTCCAAGGCCGGCTGCCCTGGATGAAATGCCGCGTATCTGAATACTTGCTTTGTTGTTGGGATCTGCCGAGCCGGTGTTAACAACCGAGACTCCCGACACCTTCCCCTGGATCAGCATCGCAGGATCCATAGAACCGGAAGATAAAAAATCTTTTGACGAGACATGGGCTATTGCACTGGTCAGTTCCTTTTTATCCATTGTTCCATAACCAATAACAATGGTCTCATTCAAATAATGTGTATCCTCTTCCAAAGCAAAATCAATATTTGCTTTCCCTTTAACAATGGCTACTGCATTTTTGTAACCCATCATAACTGCCTCAACTGTATCGTTCTCAGATACCACCAGAGAATATTGCCCATTCATATCCGTTGTGGTTCCATTCGTAGTACCACTGACCATTACTGTCACTCCCAATAGTAATTCATTGGTGCGTGCGTCAGAAACTACACCACTTATTTTAAAATTCTGGGCCGTTGCTGTAAGTGAAATCGCAAGAAAAATACACGTACACGTCAAAATAAAAAAATTGATCTTTATTTTCATATTAGTTGCTTTAGCTTTATAGGTCTGACTTATCTCTTCGGATGAGACAAATGTATTTAAGTAAAAAAAGACCATCAATGAATTTAGATGGGAATTTAGATGAAGAAAAAAACAACAATCAGAGAGTCTGGCTATTAGAAAGGAGGCGCGAGGGGAGATTTAAGATCAGTTATTTAGAAATTGCCATCACCAGGGCGTCAAACTGGTCTTTTGACACAGAGGCTTTGGACTTTATTTTGTTTTTGTACACGTATATGGTATTAACCGACAAATGCAGATAATCAGCCACTTGAGCAGGATCATCAATGCCGAGTCTCATTAATGCAAATATCCTCACTTCCATAGGAAGAGCGCCACTTTTGTCCAGTGTTATCCAGGCATCTTCATTCATAAGTTTATTGAATGCTTCTATAAAATTGGGAAATAAAGCCAGAAAAGCCGTATCGAATGCTGTGTAAATTCTTTCGCGTTCTTCCTTAACGCCTAAATTATACAAAATAGCCTTCACGTCTTCGTACTGCTTAGTAGTTAATTTTCTAATAGCAGCCAGGGATTCCTTTTCAACACTATTAACAAAAGAAGTATTCCCCTGGAGAGACTGCATTATGTAACGGTCTTTAATCACACTGGTTTCTTTCAGTAAACTGTTTACTTCTGCCAGTAAAGCATTAGTTTTTCGAATTTCCCGTGACTTGGAACTCAGAATTAGGAGAAGGATCAGGGTTAAGACCAGGAAAAAGAGCACGATGGACCCGCCAACCATAAAAATCAAACGTTGACTGTTAACGTCAGAATATCGTGATTGCTCAATGGCCGGAAAAATGGAATTAATTTCCACCATCCTCAGTCTGGAATTATAAAACTGCGCATCACTTAATGCCAGTTTAATGTATCTATATGCATGATTAATATCTTTTTGAGCGTACATATACTCTGCCAAAACTTTAGCAGATGTGGTTTCGTGAACACAGGACTTTATGTCGTAAATGGCAGATATTGCGCGATAATATGTAGCTTCTTGATCCAGCTGTTTAGAATCACAGGCATTTGCCAGGATAGAATATTGTATAGCAAGATCATGTTCATCCAAATTGAATAAACTGATCAGATTTTTCCTGCCATCTATGGCCAATTCGTCTGAATATTCCTGAATAAGAGCTATTTCAAGTGAAATCCAATGATAATAAAATGAATAATCGGAAGCATATTTAAGTGCCAGCTTGTAATACTCAAGTACTTTCCGGTTATATTTTTCAGTCAGATACTGCGTTCCATATACATAAGAAGACAAATTTTGGTAAGTGCTCGCGCATAAAACATAGAAATTGACCAAAATATCATCCGGGACTTCTTCGGGCTGAAAATTTCGAATTATTTCCAACGCCTCATTAAAAAACCCGACCGATTTATAACAAAACAACAATGCAGCCTGAGCTATCGCGACATCTGTCCTTTTGCCTGATTTTTCTGCAAATGATTCCAGTTTTCTGGCATACACATACGCTGAATCATACTGATAATACTTGTATTCTTCAAACAGCTGGTTACATATATTAAACTCGTTAGGACGCCCCGATGAAATTTGGAGCTCCTCAACCAGATTCTTAATTCTAAGTTCTTTTGGTTTGCAATACTGCTCCTGTTTTTCAATCGTTTCATCCAACTCTTTCAGAACAGCCTTCACATCACTCTGTTGCACCGATGATTCAAAAGAAAGAACAATGGATAAAATAACTGAAAGAAGGTGCATTCTTGTACTTGGTTTTTTTAGAAATTTAAAGTTATGCAAAAAAACATCATTCGTCCTCAATAAGGGGCGTTTTTGAGGATGAGTTGCAGAAAAAACTCACGAAATGTAGTTTTACAGCGCCACCTCCCTAAGCAAGGCCGGAACCATCATTGAAAAAGGGAAACCTCGACGTCCTGCGGAAGGAGGGG
>JAAYJR010000258.1 GCA_012522835.1 Bacteroidales bacterium | reverse complement strand
TCTTCATTAATAAAATCAAATTCGGGAGTTGCCCGATAATAATCAAGGCTGCCCGAATTAAATCCGGTGAAAAACTGATAATTCAGCTTATCTGAATACTTCTTCCATTCAAACTGGCCTCTGTATTGCTCATCATTAAGATATTCTTCCCTTTCACTTCCTTCATAAGACATCAGCTGGGGCAAATTCCTCCTGCTGTCCTGGTACCAGAACCTCAGGATCATTATATTTTCGGGATTACTTCTGTAATAAATTTCCTGCAGCAGTCCGGTTTTCGAATAATCAGCATTTTTCAGTGTATCCCTGCGGTGAGGAATTACACCGCTGTTATAAAAGGGAAAATCATTTTGCGATGACTCATTAAAAATCCTGGTATTCAGATTAAACCTGTTACTCCCCAGGTTCAGTTGAAAAAAGGCTTTCCCTGTATTAAAAGATCCTCTTTCAATTAAAGTATTTATCTTTAATCCTGACGACCAGTCGGGATTATTCACCATATTTATGCTGCCCCCTAAGGCACCGCTCCCGTTTATCATCGAACTGCTGCCATGAAGCAGGTAAACATCATCAGTAAAAAAGACAGGCAGCAATGACAGGTCGGCCATCCCCCGCATAGGGGAGTTTAAATTCATGCCGTTCCATAGAATCTGGGTATGGGCCGATGAGGTGCCCCTGAAGCTCGCAGTTGCGGGAGAACCTCTGCCATATGATTTTATAAAAACAGGTGAGTACCCGGAGATTAACTCCGAAAGATCAGTAGTCAATGTGTTTGCCCTGGCCATAGAATCAGTACGGGTAACCTTTACCCCGGCATCCTCTATTCTGCCTGATGCAATTACCTTCACCTCCCTGATATTAATTGTGTCAGTTATCTCCTGTCCGCCTGACCTGACAGCAAAACAAACAGAAGCCACTAAAAACATTATAGCCAACAACCTCATTTCTTAATCAATTTAAAGGTTTCCATTCCCTCTTCACCAATAATAACAAGGATATAAGATCCGGAGGCAAGATCTCCGGCATTCAGGTTATATAAAGAAGAGAAACTTCTTTCATTAATAAGGATCCTTCCCGTCTCGCCGGAAAGCAGAATTGTGAATCCTGCCGCTCCGTTACCTTTAACAGTCAGCACATTATTAAAAGGATTAGGATAGACGGTGAAGCTGTTGGATGATCCGGATGGAGTGGTCACCCCTGTCGTAACCCTTTTTAAAATTAAAACAGCATTGTTACCCGAAGAGACAATCAAGGGCAGACTGCTTCCGGTCAAAAAAAGAGCTGTACCATCATCTCCGGTATAAAAGCTGCTGCCGGCAATGATCTCGCCATTTGCCACAGGAGAAAAGGCCGATTCGGCAATTAATCCATTCTCAAATTTACATTCCGCCTGTTCCAGCAACACCTCAATCTCTTCATTCACTGATGCTGAATCCTCACTTGCAAGCAGTCGCTTGTAATACCATGGATTTGTAATATTATACACATTGTATAAATCGATAGTATCACCTTCTGAAATTGCTATTTCATCAAATGAATTCAAATAATGACTGTCATTCAGACGGGCGATCCATGCCCTGGCAAATATCTCAGGATCAGTCTTTCCACCCCATCCATAGGTGAATAATCCGTCATTCTCAACTGAATAGAGATACAGGCTTCCTCCGGAATGTTCGTCATCGAGGAAGTCAAAATTTACTCCGGCCTTTTTAAGTCCGGCAGCAAGGGCATGGAACAGGGTTAGCTTATCAATACCTGAGTAATCATTGTTACGCTCTCTTACCACCTGGTTCAGATCAGTATAACCGGTTTCGATCCACTGAAAAGGCAGCAGGTTTTCATCTTCGGTTTTTACTGACATATAAACCTTCATATTAATATCAGATGGTCTGACATTGAATGTTAAATATTGTTCCACCGAAAAATTCTCAACAAAGCACCTCACTATTGTTTCTCCGGGCCGGATTGCATTAAAAAAATATCTGTTGCCACTTTTAAACACCTTACCTGCAATAGTGTCAGCAGCTTCAAATATTACAGGAATATCAAGTAAGGCTCCCAGATTATCAAATACTTCAGCCGATAATAAAACTGTATCACCGGGGAAAAGAGCAGACAGATCTGATTTTATTTCTATTGTACCGGGAACAACTACGTTAATAACAGAAGCAGAGAGCTCATCAAATACAGATATATTAATTTGGGCACTTCCGCTGTTCCCGGCGCTAATCAGCCCTTCATTGTCAACCGTCAATATATTTGTATCATCTGAAGAATAACTGATCTCCCGGTTCTGTTTCCTGCCATTTTCAAACCAACAGGCTTCTACCTTCATTTGTCCGCCTGCTATGATCCGGTCAGAATGTGGATAAACAACAAGTATATTCTCTTTACCCGTGACAGCGGCATTAGGATCCACATCTTCCGCAAAAGATATATCAGTGGATATCTCTCCCAGCCATCCGGCAGAAGCCATATTCCCTGAAACAACCTTTACAAAATTTATATAATCAAGGTCCACATAGTTACCGTCACTATCCACTGCCCATGAAATATCAACCGGATCTCCACCTGCGCCCTCAACTGATGAAGTATAAGGATTGTCCGGCAATTTAAGGCTTATTCCCTGCTTCAAAGGACGACAGTCTGCATAGCCAAATACAGGAGGGGTGGTTATTATTTCCGTCACATTTGTACTATCGACCGATCCGCCCAGCAATGTTCCTGAAAAGGTTACCGAGTCAGTGGGATAATCCGGAAAATATTCGGGAGATGGATAATAATCCTGGAGATTAAACTCATTAGCCTTTATCATCCCTGAACCGTTCTTATTATCGTACCATAAAACATCGCGGGACGCGGTTTTGAGGTAAGTGACTTCATAATCCCTGACGGTTCCTGAATGAAAATAGTGGCTCCCTGCAATTTCGTACCACACATCATCCGGCAAACCATTGCCATTCTCATCTTTCATTACCCAAATCACTCCGGGCTCAGATGAACCGGCAAATGCATTTCCAAAGAGAGTGAAATCAATTCCATAGGGATTATCAGGATGATTAAGACAGTTTTCTTTAAATCCAAGTATCAGATAACCGCCAAAGCTTCCCAGTGAAACCAGGCTATCCGGACTTATAGCCAGTGCCCCTGCGGCATCAGGAGTCCCTATGGTTTTGATGTTGATATGCTGACCGGGAGCAGGCATATACTCTATTACATCAAATAAAGCGTTATCACCATTTTGAGAATAGCCATGCAGAGATGCTAACAGAAAGACAGTTAAAGTAATAATTTGTCTCATTCCCCTTTAATTAATTAAACACGGGGAAATAATTGGGCAGGTATAAAAACCGGCGCTCTTATTCCCGAAAGCTATTTGAAAATGGCAGGTCTTCTGGCTCGCCCCGATTGACGGCTGCCTTCCCGCCCTGAAAATTCCGGGACAGTGGCAAAGAGTGCCGTCAACATGAAAGGCTTACAGCTGCGGGTACAACTCCGGCTTTTAACCGGATTCCCTAATAGTAATCCATTTTCAGTACAAGTATAATAAATATGTTACTTATTCCTATAAATTTTCTCCGGTAATTTCAAAGCTCTTAATATAAGGAAAAGACCTGTCATAATGAATGGAACACTAAGCCATTGTCCCATATTCAGAGCCATATCTGCTTCAAACGCCTCCTGGTCTTCCTTTATAAATTCAATTAAAAACCTTGCCAGAAAAATAAATACAAAAAACACTCCTGTCAGCAATCCTTCACGGTTCTTTGAACGGGTACGCCAGTAGAGAAACATTAAAACAGCAAAAGAGAACAGGTAAGCAAGGGATTCATATATCTGTGTCGGATGCTTGGCAACTGTCTCACCGTTACGTTCAAAAATAAATCCCCATGGCAGGCTGGTCTGGATACCGTATATCTCTGAATTCATTAAATTTCCCATTCTGATAAAAGCTCCTACAAGAGCAGTCGGAACAACAATCCGGTCTATCGTCCACAACACATTACGTTTAGAGACCAACTTAGAATATAGCAACATAGCAATAATGATCCCTAAGGCGCCCCCATGGCTTGCCAGTCCGCCGTGCCATACCTTAATAATCTCTCCCGGGTTTTGGGAATAATAATCCCAGCCGTAGAAAAACACATGGCCCAGGCGTGCACCCACAATAGTTGCAATAATTATATAGAGAAAGAGAGAATCTATCCATTTCTGGTTTACTTTTTCAGAAAGGAACATCTTTTCGCCAATATAGTATCCGATGAGGAATCCTGTGGCAAAGAGAAGGCCATACCATCGAATTGAGAGAGGGCCTAAATTAAATATCTCGGGACTTACATTCCAATGAATAAAACTGATTAAATCTGTCATTATCTTGCTTTTTATTTGGCAAATAAGAAATTACTACAGGCCTCTCCCATGACAATGCTTATATTTTTTTCCACTGCCACACGGACATAAATCATTCCTGCCAACTTTTTTCTCTACCCTTACAGGCTGAGGCCTTGATTTTTCCTGTGTCTGTGTTGAAGCTCCCTTCATAGGATTTTCCACGCCCGGGAGATCCGATTTCTGAGTTGTATAACGGCTCAGGTCTGTTCTTTTCCTGGCTTCTGCATTTTTTACCTGGTCCGGGCTCTGAATTGGTATATGTCCCTTCATTAAGGTAGAAACCACATTCTTATTAACAGAGGTCAACATCATCTTAAAGAGGTTGAACGACTCAAACTTATAGATAAGTAACGGGTCCTTCTGTTCATAGGTGGCATTTTGCACTGACTGCTTAAGGTCATCCATCTCCCTCAGTTGCTCTTTCCATGCTTCATCGATAGTATTCAGCACAATCTGTTTCTGGTATGACTTAACCAATTCCTTTCCTTTATTCTGATAAGCCTTTTCAAGGTTACAAATTATTTGAAATAACCGTTTACCGTCAGATATGGGAACAACAATATTTTTATAGACCTGTGATTTTGTTTCATATACATTTTTAATAACGGGATATGCCTGTTTTGCAATGG